>JAMCYS010000157.1 GCA_023473795.1 Chloroflexota bacterium
TCGCCTTCCAGAGGGCGAAATCCATGGGGTTCTCTTTCTGTTCGTCGACCTCCACGCGGGCCCCGGCGCGCATCTCGTCCAGCGGGCGGTGTGACAGCTTGCCGTAGTCCTCCTTCTTGTCCACCCGGAAATAGACGTCGCCGCCCTTCTCGTAGGCGTAGCCACGTTCGAGCAGCCCAGAAATCAACTGGATGATCGATTCGACCTCCTCCGTGGCGCGGGGATAGACGTGGGCGGGCAGCACGTTAAGCGCCGCCATATCGGCCTGGAACTCGGCGATGTACTTTTCCGCCAGTTCCTTGGCGGGGATACCCACCTTCTGGGCGCGGTTGATGATCTTGTCGTCGATGTCGGTGAAGTTCTGCACGTGCCTCACGCGGTAGCCCTTGAATTCCAGGTAGCGCCTGACGGCGTCGAAGTTCAAGTAGGACATCGCGTGGCCGACGTGAGCGGTGTCGTAAGGGGTGATGCCGCAGACGTACATGCGCACCTCATCGCCGGCAGGCTTGAACTCCCCACGCTGGCCGCTAAGCGTATCGTAGATGCGCATATCCGCTTACCTCCCCACAGCACAAAGGCCCGCCGCCGGGCGCCCAGACCCTGGTCGCAGCGCGGACCTTCAAGGAAATTATCTTTGGCCTGCGTTCACGCTGTCAAGCAGTGCCACTGCCAGCGCGGCGATGCCTTCGTCGCGCCCGACGAAGCCGAGCCCCTCGTTGGTCGTGGCCTTGACGCTGACTCTCTCCACCGGCAGCCCGCAGGCATTGCCGATGGCCGCCCGCATTTCGGCGACCCGCGGTGCCAGCTTAGGCTCCTCCGCGATGACGGTAGAGTCGACGTTGGCGATCCGCCAGCCCTGCGCTTCGACCAGCGAGCGTACCCGGCCCAGCAACTCCAGACTGGAGCAATCCTTGTACGCTGGGTCCCCCGGTGGGAAATGATGGCCGATGTCGCCTAACGCGGCGGCCCCCAGCACGGCATCCATAATGGCGTGCAGAAGCACATCGGCGTCGGAATGTCCTGCCAGACCAAGAGGGTGTTCGAAGCGTACCCCGCCCAACATAAGGGAACGACCCTCGCTGAGACGATGTACGTCGTAGCCGATCCCAACCCGCATCGCTCTAGCCGCCCCTCAATGTCAGCAAAGCCTCGGCCAGAGTCAGGTCGTGGGCGTGAGTGATCTTGATGTTATCGTAGCTGCCTTCGAAAACCGCCACAGGTTGGCCCAGCTGCTCGAGCAGGCCGGCGTCGTCGGTGAAATCATCTTTGGCTCCGGCATAGGCATCGACGAGCAATCGGTAGCGGAAGACCTGCGGCGTTTGCACGCTCCAGAGGTCCGCCCGCGGCGGCGTGGCCCTGACCAGGCGAGTCGGTCCCACCAGTTTGATAGTATCTGTAACAGGCACGGCGGCGATAGCAGCGCCACCGGCAGCCGCCGCCTGCAGGCCGCGGGCGATCAGTTGCGGCGTCACTAGCGGGCGGGCGGCGTCGTGTACCACCACCCAATCGCAGTCCGCCAGTTCGGCCAGGCCGAAAGCGACGGAGTCCTGCCGCCTACGCCCGCCCAGGCAGACATCCACCGGCTTCGCCCACTCGCCCTCGGCCACCAGCCGCCGTCCCTGGTCGGCGTTGGTGGCCGAGAGCACCAGCACCACCCGGTCGATCTCCGGGCTTTCGACGAAGGTCCGCAGGCTGTGAGCTAGCACGGGCAGGCCCGCCAGCGAAGCGAAGACCTTGTCGAAACCTGCCCGTCTGCTTTCACCGGCGCCGACAATAAGGCCGCCGACCGACACGCCTACTCCTTCGGATGGCCGAAGATCATGCGCCCGGCCACCGTCTGCAGCACGCGCGTGACCACGACGGTTATCTGGCTACCGAGGTACCGGCGACCGTTCTCAACTACCACCATCGTGCCGTCGTCCAGGTAACCGACTCCCTGGCCGAACTCCTTGCCCTCCTGAATCACCCGGACGGGCATCTCCTCGCCGGGTAGCACGATCGCTTTCAGAGCGTTCGCCAGCTCGTTGATGTTGAGCACGCGCACTCCCTGCAGCGCCGCCACCCGATTGAGGTTGTAATCGTTAGTGAGGATGGCACAACCCATCTGCTTGGCCATCTTCACCAGCTTGGCGTCGACGTCGGCACCGGCCGGTTCGATCTCGACGACTTCCACGGGAACCGGGGCGTCCTTCTGCAATTTGCCGAGCAGCTCCAGCCCGCGACGGCCGCGGTTCCGCCGCAAGGCGTCCGAGGAGTCGGCGATGTGCTGTAACTCGTTGAGTACGAAGCGGGATACTACCAGCGGCCCACCGATGAAACCGGTTTGAGTCACGTCAGCGATCCGGCCGTCGATGATGGCGCTGGTGTCCAAAATTATGCGGGAGCCAGTTGCGCGGGCATTCGCCGACCTATCCCGTCCGTCACCGCGCTCAATTGGGTTGCGCAATCCGCCCAGCAGGTTCGCCAAGTCTCGTTTGCGCATCACCATTGTGGTGACGCCCAAGTAGACCAGCCCGAGCATTGCCAAGAAAGGGGTCACCTGGCCGAGGGGGCTGGGGAGGAACTGCAGAGGGATTGCCAGAAGCGCGGAGAGGATAAGGCCGATGAGTAGCCCGATAAGTCCAGCTAGAAGTTCGTGCGCAGGCGCTTGGATCATCCTGTGGCGCAGCCAGCGTAGGGGGCGAGTGGTGACGAACGGCGTCACGATGAGCCCCAACGCTGCCGTTAGGCAGACCGCCGGCAGAGCGATGAGGAACTGCTGTTCGGGGGCCGTCACGTTTGCCAGGCTGGACAGGTAGCCTGCCAGCAGGTACCCACCGTAGGCGGCGAAGCCGGCGCCGATCAACCGAATTAGGAACTCTAAACTGAATGGGAACCGCCACCTTCTTGTCGTCGGCCGCACCGGTGGCTCGACGGGCGCCGAGGGAAGCAGGGCCTCCTCGGATGGCGCCTCATCCGGCGTCGGTTTGCTGCGTCTTCTGCGCATTACCTCCTCCTGATAGACGTTCGTGTGAGGCTCCTTAGAACAGAAATGAGTATACCGAAGTACACCCAGGGAGTCGACCGCGGATGACTCGTCGTCACCAACTTCGGCAGCGACCGTGCCGGACGACAAGAATTCGTCGACGACCTTCTGGTCTACGAGCGCCCTCGCCGTCCGCACAGTACTACCCTTGCCAGAGGACGGTCTGCCTGCCTCAGGCTGACCTCGGTGTTATCTGAGGTCAAGGCAATGGTAGCACGTGCCCAGGACGATGTCAAAGGCCGGCTCAGTCACGTAGCAGTCAGGCGCCTGCCCGCGGACTATTGGGATGGCCAAAGCACTTACCCCTAACCGCCGAGCAAGTAAGTCGCCAACGCCTCGTAACGAGCCCCCGTGGGCCTAAGCTCACTCTTCATAAGGCTCACACGCGTGGCGTTGAATGCCAAAGGCGCCGATGGCTTAGCCAGGCTCAGCAGCTCCGCCACCGCTCTGCGCTCGGGGAGAGGCGCCTGCTCTCTCACTCTGGCGAGGGTCAAGTGGGGCGAGAAGGGTCTGCTCTCGGGGGGAAAGCCAAGCGGTGCGATCTGTTCATCGACCGCTCGCTGCAACTCCGCCAGGGCGGAGAGGTCGCCTGCCAGGCCCACCCAAAGCACACGAGGTTGGCGGGCACTGGGAAAAGCGCCGCTGCCCGCCATCTGTAGTGCCAGGGGCGGCCGCGTGCCGACGCTGGCCCGTGTGGCCTCGACCAGTTGTGCCACCTTGTCCTCACCCACCTCACCCAGGAACTTGAGCGTGAGGTGGATGCCCTCGGGGTCCACCCATTTCAAGCTTCTGCCAACGGGCAAGTCGCGCTCCCGCGCCAGGTTCCGCAGCTCACTTTGCACTCTGCTCAGTTCCGCTCGCACCTCGGCCGGCAACTCCACAGCCACGAAAGTCCGTACCATACGCCGCTACCTTTCTCTGAGGCGCAGTAACCGGGCGGCGTTGTCTCCCAGGACCAGTCGCAGCGCCGCCTCGCCCAGGCCACTGGCCCGCAAGCGGGCAATGAACCGCTCTTGGTTGAGAAGCGGGTAGTCGGTGGCGAAGAGTATCTTCCGCGGGCCCACCGCCAGAGCGGCAGCCGGGAAGACGGCATCCCGGTAAAGATACAGCCCTGCCGCCGTGTCGTAGTAGACGTTGGCTAGCGCGGCGGCCACTTCGGGCTGCAGTTCCAGGAAAGGCAAGCCGCCACCCCAGTGAGCGCAGATCAACGTGGTCTCGGCAAACCGTGCCGCAAAGCGATAGACCGCGAGCGGCGAGACAGTCCCCTTGCCCGGGTACGCGTGGCCCAGCGGCTCGCTGGTGTGGGTTAGAATCGGCAGATGGTGGGCCTGGGCAGCTTCGACGAGCGGCGCCAGCATCTCGCAGTCGTCCAGCGCGAATCCCTGGCCGTCGGGCATAAGCTCGCCGATGCCGTACGCTCCCAGGCGGGCGCAGCGTTCGAGCTCAGCCACTGCCGCTTTGCCGGCGCGTGGCTGCACGCCGATGAAGGGCAACAGGCGGCCCCGGTTGGTTCGGGCGGCGGCAAGTAGGTAGTCGTTCATTTCCGCCAGCAAACCAGGGTCGGCGAAACCAAAGGCGCAGATGACCGAGGCATCGACGCCACTGCGGTCCATCTCCGCCACCAGGTCGTCGGCAGTGGCCATTCTGGCCTGTGAACTGGCGTAGAGGTCGGCGAACCAGGCATCCCGCTGCCGCCATTTTTCCTTGTTGGCCTGTATGCCGGGGGGGAAGACGTGGGTGTGAGCGTCGATTATCATCTAGTACAGGTGACAGGCCACGAAGTGGCCGGGCTCCTTCTCTACGAGCTGCGGTTCCACCATCTTGCACACATCGCCTATGTACTGGGGGCAACGGGTGTGAAAGCGGCACCCGGAGGGCGGGTTGACCGGGCTCGGCACGTCGCCCTTGAGCACTATTCGCTGGCGCCTCATGGTGGGGTCCGGTATCGGGATCGCCGAGACCAGCGCCTGAGTATACGGGTGCATCGGGTGTTCGTACAAACGCTCGCTGACGGAGGTCTCGGCCAGTCTGCCCAGGTACATCACCCCAATGCGGTCGCTGATGTACTTCACCACCGCCAGGTTATGGGCAATGAACAGATAGGTCAACCCCAGCTCTTCCCGCAGCTCTGTCAGCAGGTTGAGCACCTGAGACTGGATCGACACATCGAGGGCCGACACCGGCTCATCGCAGACGACGAACTTGGGGCGGAGCACAAGGGCGCGGGCAATGCCGATTCTCTGCCGCTGGCCGCCCGAGAACTCGTGGGGATAGCGGCGCGCGTATTGCCCCCGCAGACCCACCAGACTCATCGTCTCGCGCACCATCTCCTCGCGCTTCTTGGGGTCGCCGATGTTGTGGATGCGCAGGCCCTCGCCCACGATTTCGCCCACCGGCATCCTGGGATCTAACGAGCCGTAAGGGTCCTGGAAAATGATCTGCATGTCGCGGCGCAGGCGCTTCAGCTCCCCACCGCCTAGTTTGAATACGTCCTGGCCATCGAACAGAACCTGTCCGGCCGTAGCCGTCAGTAGGTGGATGATAGTACGGCCGATGGTCGTCTTGCCGCAGCCGCTCTCACCAACGAGTCCGAAGGTCTCGCCGGCCTTAATCTCGAAAGAGACATCGTCAACGGCCTTCACTTGGGCCACGGTCCGCCTCAGCAGGCCGCCGCGGATTGGGTAGTACTTCTTGAGGTCTCGAACTGAGAGCAGTACCTTGCCATTACTGGCGACCGCCTTGGCGTCGCGTGATACCGTGCTTTGTTCGGAATTCACGTTCCCTTCCCCCTTCCCGTCGCCCTGCCTCAGTACAGCCAACAGCTGACCTGCCGCCCGCCGTCGACGTCGCGCAGCGTCGGCCTCACCTGGCGGCAGATGTCCATCGCTTTCGGGCAACGCGGGGCGAAGCGGCATCCCGGGGGGAGGCGAAGCAGGTTGGGCACGGTTCCGTGGATGACATTCAAACGTTGATTCCTCGTGCTGGCCAGGGTAGGGATGCTGGCCAGCAGGCCCTGGGTGTAGGGATGAAGCGGCTCGCGGAACAGGCTATACACGTCGGCGTTTTCCACGATTTCGCCCGCGTACATCACGGCGACCTTGTCTGCCATGTCCGCCACGACCCCTAGATCGTGCGTGATCAGCATCACCGCCGTTTGCACGCGTTCGCGCAAGTCCTTCATAAGCTCGAGGATTTGGGCTTGGATGGTCACGTCGAGAGCTGTCGTGGGTTCGTCGGCGATCAACAAGGCCGGGGCGAGTGAAAGCGCCATCGCGATCATCACCCGCTGGCGCATGCCGCCGCTCATTTCGTGCGGGAAGGCGCGGTAGCGCTCTTCGGGCAGAGGAATCCCCACCATTCGCAGCATCTCCACGGCACGCACGCGGGCCGCACCGTCCGAAATCTGGCGGTCGTGCGTCTGCACGGCTTCCCGGATTTGCTCGCCCACCGTGTAAACAGGGTTGAGGGAGGTCATCGGCTCCTGGAAGATCATCGCCATGCGGTTGCCCCGGAGGTCGCACATCTCCTCCTGGCTCGACTGAGCCAGGTCCCGCCCTTCGAAGAGAATCGAGCCGGCGACGACGCGTCCCGGGGACGCAATCAAGCGCATGACTGACAAGGCCGTGACGCTCTTACCGCAGCCGCTTTCGCCCACGATTCCCAGTGTCTCGCCAGCGGCTACGCTGAAGTCCACGCCATCAACTGCCGGCACGATGCCGTCTTCGGTGAAGAAGTGGGTCTTGAGGCCCTTGACCTCCAGAAGCGCTTGCTTCCTACTTACCATCCGCTATACCTTTAGCCTGGGATCAAGCGCGTCGCGCAGCGCGTCGCCGAGGAAGTTGATGGCCAGCACCGTAAAGAAGATGAACAGGCCGGGGTAGACGGCCAGCCAGGGGTTGCGCAGCATGTAAGCGTAGGCCTGGCTCAGCATGTTGCCCCAGCTGGGCACAGGCGGGTTCACGCCCAGACCGAGGAAGCTCAGCGTGGCCTCCAGCACGACCCGCTGGCCGAATCCCAGGGTGGAGATAACAATGACCGGGGCCATGGAGTTGGGAATCAGATGCGAGAAGAGGATGCGCCAGCCCGAAGAGCCAAGCGCCCGCGCTGCCTCCGTGAACTCCGTCTCCCGCAAGGAAAGCACTGAGCTGTATACCAGACGGGCCGGGTACATCCAGCCGAACAGCGTTAGTATTGTGACGAGGACAAACACGCTCAAGTAGTCACCGAAGGTGTCCTTCAGGGTTGGGTACTCCCGCAGCATCTTGGAGAACACGAGCAGCAGCGGCAGGGTCGGCATCGACAGCATCACATCGGTGAGGCGCATTAGGATCATGTCGGTCACGCCCCGCCAGTAGGCAGCGGCCGCGCCCACGATAATTCCCACGAGCGAACTCAGCAAGGTCGAAACGAGGGCCACGCTGATGGAAATGCGGCCGGCGTAGAGAAGGCGACTGAAGATATCGCGCCCCAGCTCGTCGGTGCCAAGGAAATACTTGGCGCTCGGCAAGGAGTAGTTGTCGTTCATGTTGATCTTGTCATACGGGTAGGGCGCCAGCCAGGGCGCGCCAAACGACAAGACGACGAAGAAGACCAGCACTATGAGACCCAGGTAGGCGAGCCGGTGGCGGCTGAAGCGGCGCCACACCAGCGCCCACTGCCCCATTTCCGGCAGATCGAGCTCCTCGGTGGCGCCAACGGCCCGTGAATCGGCGGTCATCGTGGCTCTCCTTCTAGTCGTAGCGGATGCGCGGATCGACCACGGCGTACGCCACGTCCGCGACCAGATTGCAGGCGATCACCAGGAACGCCGTTATCATTACCAATCCCTGCACCACGGGCCAATCGGCGGCCATGACGCCGTCCCAGAAGAGCCGACCCATGCCCGGATAAGAAAAGACCGTCTCGGTGATGATGGCGCCAGAGAAGAGGCCGGGAATCTCCAAGGCGAGCATGGTCATTACCGGAATAAGCGAGTTGCGCAGCCCGTGCTTGATGATCACCACGTTCTCCCGCAGCCCCTTGGCCCTGGCCGTGCGCATGTAGTCCTGCCGGAGAACCTCCAGCATACTGGAACGCACGAAACGGCTCCAGGTGGCCACGTTGAACAGACTCAGCACGGTCACTGGCAGAGCCAGATGTCGAATGCGGTCCAGGATATCGCCTTCCAAACCGTACGTGGAGACCCCGCCCGTCGGGAACCAGCCCAGCCCGACGGCGAAGATGACGATCAGCATGATGCCGAACCAGAAGGTCGGCATGGACATGCCGAAGAACGAGAGCGACGTGACGAAGTAGTCGGCCCAGGAATACTGCCTGATCGCGGAGTAGATGCCGATGGGAAGGGCGATGATAACGGAGACCAGCGTGGCGGCACCCATCAGAATGAGGGTATTGTTCAATCGCGCGAGGATGACCTCCGTGACCGGCCGGCCGTAGGCGATGCCCCAGGAAGTGCCCCAGTGGCCGCCAGCGACGTCCACCAGCCACTGGAAGTAACGAATGTAGAGCGGCTTGTCAAAGCCAAAGGCCTCGTTGAGGCGCTTGATTTCCGCGGCGGTGATTCTGGGGTTGCTGAAAATGAGCAGGTCGAATGGGCCGCCGGGCACGAAGCTGAGGATGACGAAGACCAGCGCCGAGATGAGGAGAAGCAGGACCGCCATCTCGCCCAGTCGACGTATGAGGTAGTTCCTCACGAACTGCCCCCCCTTCTAGAGCGGCCGGACAGACCGCACGCCGGATTCTACCATAACGATTGCAGTCGTGTGAATCAGCCTGGGCGGTCGATGACCGCGTCGCGACCCGTTCACGAAATGCACCCCGAGCCACAATCGCGGCTCGGGGTGCGTACCACTACTGAACGACCTAACCAGCTATCAGCTGGCCGGGAGAATCCACTCGTGGATATTCCAGGTCTCCGGCGTTTGGGTCGGAGCCGGCTTGAAGTTCTGCAACTTCGGTGACGCGGACGTGACGTTCAACCGCTGGAACAGCGGGATCGCGGGCAGGTCCTCTGTCCACATCTTGACCAGCTGGTTGATCATCGGCTGCCGCTTGGCCTTGGAGAGCTCGCTGTCCGACTGTAGCGCCAGCTTGTCGAAGTCGGGGTTCTTGTAGCAGGGATAGTTGGCGCCATCTGGGCAGTTCTTGCTCAGGTAGAGGCTGACGGGCGACGGATCCGGGTCGCTGATCCAGGTGTAGATGGCCATCTGGAAGGTGTGGCTCAGCAGCGGGCCCTTAGTCTCGAACAGGCCGCGGCCGGGCAGGTACTCGACGTCTACCGCGATGCCGACATCCTTCAGGTTCGACTGAACCAGGGGCGCGACCGCCTGGCGGATCTTGGCGGTCGTGGTCTGCAGTTTGGCCTTGAACTGCTTACCGTCCTTCTCCAGCACGCCACTCGTGCCCATCTTCCAGCCGGCCTGCGCCAGCAGGTCCTTGGCTTTTTGCACGTTGTAGTCGTACTTGATCGGCGCCGACGGGTCCAGCCAGGGGTTGGGCGGGGTGATCCAGGAATCGAGGACCGCGCTCTTGCCGTAGAGGAGCTTGTCGACCATCGTCTTCCTGTCGATCGCGTAGATGATGGCCTGGCGGACTCGCTTGTCCTGGAAGAGCGGATCGTTCAGGTTGAGGTCGATGTGCTCCCAACCGGTGCTGGGGATGTAGTAGGGCTTTATCTTGCCCTGCTGCGCCAGCTTGTCGATGTCGGGGGTCTGGTCGAGGTCGAGGCCGACCTGAGTGGTCACCTGGGCCTCGCCCGCGGCCATCGAGTTCAAAACGGCAGTGGCGTCGGCCACGATCTTGAAGATCACGGTCTGGATCTGGGGCTTGAAGATGCCGTTATCGGCCGCCTCGACGACCAGCGTCTGCGCCGGCACCCAGTCCTTGAACTTGTAGGGACCGTTGCCGACCGGCTTGCGGGCGAAATCGCTCTTCTCCCAGTCTTTCGGGCTGATCTTGCTCAAGATGTGCTGTGGCAGGATGTGGTTGCCGGCGTCCGCCATCGTGAAATAGATCGGATCCAGCACCGGGCCCGACTGCGTCTCGTAGCCGGCGTAGAAGTCCTTGTTCTGGTACTTCCAGCCCTGAGCGGCAGCCTGCTTTGCCTGCTTCTCAGACATCAGTTGGAGAACGGCGGTCTGGTCGTCGGGAGTCAGGACTTCGGCGACCTTGAGCGCCCAGTCGCGCTGCTGGGCCTTGTCAAAGTCCGGATTCTGCACGGCTTCGATGGTGAACTTGATGTCCTTCGAGCTCACCGGCGTGCCATCGTGCCACTTGAAGCCCTTCTTCAGCTTGAAGGTGACTTCCAAGTGCTGGTCGGCGCCCGTGCCAACCAACTTGGCGCCGCCGTTGTCGATGGTTGGCGTGCTCTCGCAGGCCCAGGGGATATAGTTGTTCTTATCATCCCGCATCACGCAGTCGCTCCAGAGGGCGCCGAGGACCTCCTCTTTGGCCATCATGGAGCCGATGTGCGGGGCCAGCGTATCCGGCTCTTGAGTCATCAGTACGGTGATCTGCTTGGCCACCGCCGCGGGGGCGGTGGTTGCTGCTGGAGCGGTGGTTGCCGCCGCGGGCGATGCTGCTGGAGCGGTGGTTGCGGCCGGGGCCTTGGTAGCCGGAGCGGTGGTTGCGGCCGGCGCCGTGGTGGGCGCTGCCGTGGGCGTGGTCGGGGCTGCCGGGCACCCGGCCAGCGAGAGGACCATGCTTGCCAGCACGACCAGCACGAAAACCAGTCTCACTGCTTTAGACATACTCTGCCCTTACTCCTTTTCTACTACTCGAGATGCAACTCGAAGGTCGCCGAAGGCTCAACGCCCAGCACTGTCTGCCGTTTCTCTCTCCATCTCACCCCCTATAACCTCAACTGCATAGGGCCCAATTCGCGCCCGGGGCCAAGCGACTACCCCAAGCGCTTTGGGGGAGTTTAACAGCTAGTTCTAGTGAAGTCAAGCCTACTGGTTACTGAATCGCTTGCTTAGCTGGACTACGCTCTCTGATGCAACAAAGAAGACTGGACAGGTTGGTACGTCGTCAGTACAATGGCGCCGTGACACAACGCGAGCGGACGCCGGCAATCATCTATCATCCGCTCTTCCTCGGGCACGACACCGGCGAGCACGTGGAGAGCGCCACTCGACTATCGACGTTGGAGCAAGCCCTCCGCGGCAGCGGCTGGTGGCGGCGGGACGCGGTCCTGGCGCCAAGCAGTGCCCCATTAGAGTGGTTGCAGAGAGTCCACGCCCCATCTTATATCGCGTCCGTAGAGCGTCTCTGTTCCAGAGGCGGGGGTTTCCTCGACCTGGACACGGTCGTCTCCCCCGGGTCCTACCGCGCTGCCTTTCTGGCTGCCGGCTCTGGCCTGCTGGCGGTCGACCTCTTGCTGGCAAGCGAACCTCGCCCCTCTTTCGCCTTGGTGCGACCGCCCGGCCACCATGCCGAGCGGGCGAAGGCGATGGGTTTCTGCCTCTTCAACAATATTGCCGTAGCCGCCACGTATGCTCTTGAGCGCTACGGCTGCGAGCGTTTGCTGATCGTCGATTTCGACGTGCACCACGGCAATGGCACCCAGGACGCTTTCTACGGCGACGGGCGCGTCCTCTACTTTTCCACTCACGAGAGCCCCCTGTATCCGGGAACCGGTAGGTTGGCAGAGACCGGCGAGGGCGCCGGCGCCGGGGCCAACTTCAATCTACCGCTGCCGGCCGGCGTGGGCGACGCCGGCCATTTGCTGGCCTTTCAGGAGGTGCTGCTGCCGGCGGCTAGGCGCTTTCGGCCGCAGCTGATCTTAGTTTCCGCGGGCTACGATGGGCACTGGCGCGACCCGCTGGCGCAAATGGCCCTCACCATCACGGGCTACGGCCAGCTGGTAGGGACGCTGCGCGACCTAGCGGCAGAGCTGTGTGACGGCCGTTTGGCCCTTTTCTTGGAGGGCGGCTATGACTTACAGGCCTTGGCCCAGGGAGTCGTCGGCAGCCTGGATGCGCTTGCCGGTAGGCCGGTGCAAGACAGTCTGGGTCCTGCACCCTGGCGCGCAGGCGAACCGAACGTGGCGTCCATTGTGGCTACCGCACGCCGCCTACATGCGTTATGATTTTGTGCGCTGAGCGCAGATGCCAGCGACCAAGCAGGCGAGGGGGTGCGAATTGTACGGCAATTTGAGCATTTTCACCGGCAACGCCAATCCACTGTTGGCCCAGGCCATCTGTGATCACCTTGCCGTGCCGCTCGGCCAGGCCGAGGTAATGCAGTTCGCCAACGAGAACATCTTCGTCCGTATTAAACAGACCGTGAGGGAGCAGGATGTCTTTGTCGTGCAATCCCTCAGCACGCCCGTGAACCAGTCGATCATGGAGCTCCTGATCATGATCGACGCGCTCAAGCGAGCCTCCGCTGCCCGCATCACCGCCGTGGTGCCCTATTACGCCTATGGGCGTACGGACAAGAAAGACCAGCCCCGCGTACCGATCACGGCTCGGTTGGTCGCCGATTTGGTCGCCGTGGCCGGTGCCAACCGCGTGCTGACGATGGACCTGCACGCGGGCCAGATCCAGGGCTTCTTCAGCATCCCCGTGGACGAACTGAGCGCCCTGCGCATCCTCTCCGACTACTTCCTCGCCAAGCAACTGAGCGATCCAGTGGTCGTTTCCCCGGATTTCGGCAACGCCAAGCGCGCCCGCAACTTCGCCGAGCGCATTCAGGCCCCGCTGGCCCTGATCGAGAAGAGGCGTTCCGAGGGCCAGTTGGAATCGCTGAACGTGATCGGCGAGGTCAAGGGCAAGAGGGCGATCATCGTGGACGACGAGGTCGATACGGCGGGTTCGGTGATGTCCACCGTCGGCGTCCTCGAGCAACGCGGCGCCATCGAGTTCTACGCCTGCTGCACTCATCCCATCCTCGCCGGGTCGGCCGTGCAGCGTCTGCGCGAGAGCAAGCTCACGGAGTTCGTGTCTACCGACTCCGTGCCCATTCCTGAGAGCAAGCGCCTGCCGATAATGACGACTCTCAGCGTGGCTCCGCTCTTCGGCGAGGCAATCCGGCGCATTCACACCGGTGGCTCAATCGGCCAGCTCTTCCGCTAGCCGACTTCCTGGCGCCGTTTGCCCGCTTGGACACGCACTCCACGCGTGTGCTACACTCTAGGCGTGCCTGCCGCAATGCGGCAAGGACGGGGCGGCGATGCTTAAGTGGCTTAGCAGAGTACTTGGCGATACAAATGATAAAGACCTGTCACGCGGTCAGTCGGTCGTGCGCGCCGTGGCCGAGTGGGAGAGCAAGTTCGCGCCTCTGCCGAACGAGGCCCTGCCCGGCCTGACCGTTGAGTTTCGCGAGCGCTTGGCGGGCGACGAGAGCCTGGATGCCCTCCTGCCCGAGGCTTTCGCTGCCGTGCGCGAGTCCGCCAAGCGCTTTGTAGGCATGCGGCACTTCGACGTCCAGGTTCTTGGCGGTTGGGTGCTGCATCAGGGCAAGATCGCGGAGATGCGCACGGGCGAGGGCAAGACCCTCGTGGCCACTTTGCCCCTCTATTTGAACGCCCTCCTGGGCGGCGGCGCCCACCTGATCACGGTCAACGACTACTTGGCAAAACGAGATGCCCAATGGATGGGCCCCGTCTACGCTCGCCTTGGGCTCAGCGTGGGCGTTGTCCAGCATGAGTCGGCTTTTCTCTTCGATCCCGAGTGGGTCGGCCCTGATCCCCGCCTGCTACATCTGCGTCCGGTCGGACGCCACGAGGCCTACCTGGCCGACATTACCTATGGCACCAACAACGAGTTTGGCTTCGACTACCTGCGCGACAACATGGCGGTCGATCTCTCCCAGATCGTGCAGCGCGAGCTGACTTTCGCCATCGTCGACGAGGTGGACAATATCCTAGTCGACGAAGCCCGCACTCCGCTGATTATCTCCGGCCAGGCGGAAGAGGCGACAGACCGCTACTATCTGTTTGCCAGGCTGGTGCCGCGTCTGCGCGAGGGCCAGGACTTCACCATCGATGCGAAGAGCAAGACGGTCAGCCTTACTGAAATGGGCATCGGCAACCTGGAACACTGGCTGGGCGTGGACAACGTCTACGATCCTTCGAACTACGAACTGACGCACTATCTAGAGCAGGCGCTCAAGGCCCAGTTCATCTTCCAACGCGATCGTGACTACGTGCTCGTCAAGGATGGCCAGGTGGTGGAGGGCCATCATCGTGACGCCGAGGTCGTGATCGTGGACGAGTTCACCGGCCGCTTGATGTTCGGCCGGCGCTACAGCGAAGGCCTGCACCAGGCCATCGAGGCCAAGGAAAACGTCCGCATCCAGCGGGAGAACCGCACGCTCGCCACTATCACCTTCCAGAACTACTTCCGCATGTACAGTAAGCTAGCCGGAATGACCGGTACGGCCGCGACGGAGCGGGAGGAGTTCTTCAAGATCTACAACCTGGACGTGGTCGAGATACCGACCCACAGGCCGATGATTCGCGATGACTACGCGGACCTGGTGTACAAGAACGAGGTCGGCAAGTACCGGGCTGCGGTCGAGGAGATCGCGGTCCTCCACGAAGAGGGGCGGCCGGTGCTGGTGGGCACCGCCTCCATCCAACACTCCGAGCACCTGAGTGAGATGCTGCAGCGCCGGGGCGTTCCCCACCAGGTTCTCAACGCCAAGTACCACGAGCGCGAGGCGGCGATCATCGCCCAGGCCGGTCGACCCAAGGCCGTGACGATTGCCACCAATATGGCCGGCCGGGGCGTGGACATCCTTCTGGGTGGCAACCCTGCCGGCTTGGTGGACGAGACGCTGCGCAAGCAAGGCTTAGATCCCGCCACGGCCACTGATGAGCAGCGCGTGGCAGTCCTCATCGAAGCTACCGCTCTCTGCGTCGCGGACAAGGAGAAGGTCATAGCCCTGGGTGGTTTGCACGTGCTGGGCACTGAACGGCACGAGGCCCGCCGCATCGACAACCAGCTGCGTGGCCGGGCCGGTCGCCAGGGAGACCCAGGCAGCTCGCGCTTCTACGTTTCTCTCGAAGACGAGCTCATGCGCCGCTTCGGCGGCCAGAACGCCGCCGGCCTTATGGACAGGTTGGGTTTGGAGGAAGATGTTCCCATCGAGCACTCCCTAGTCTCTCGGGCCATCGAGAACGCCCAGACCAAGGTGGAAGGCTACAACTTCGACATCCGCAAGCACGTCGTGCAGTACGACGACGTGATGAACAAGCAGCGCGAGGTAATCTACGCCCAGCGCAAACGCATCCTCGGCGAGGAGAACCTCAAGCCGATCATTCTCGAGATGATCGACGAGGAAGTCCAGGGCATGGTAGAGGTCTACGCGCCCGGTCCGACCGCTGAGGAATGGGACACAGAGGGGTTGGCGCGCGGCGTGGCCCAACTACTTCCCAACGTGGATGTCTCGCCGGACGACTTGGGCAGATACAGCCGGCAGGAATTGGGCGAGGCGCTGCTCGACCTGGCGCACGATGCCTATGATGCTAAGGAAACCGACCTCGGTCCCGACATGATGCGCCAGCTGGAGCGTCTGGTGATGCTCCACGTCGTCGACCGGTTGTGGGTTGAGCACCTGACGGGCATAGACGACCTGCGCGAGGGCATAGGCTTGCGGGCGTATGGCCAGAAGGACCCCCTGGTGGAGTACAAGTCCGAGGCCTACCGCCTGTTCCAGGAGCTGCTCGGCTCGATCAGACACGACATTGCGCACGTGGTTTTCCAGGCGACGTTCGTGCGGGAAGCAGCGCGACCGGCGCCGCAACCCGTGGCCACCAACCGGGAAGAGCCAAGCAAGCTCGAACCGGTGCGCGTCGGCCACAAGATCGGCCGCAACGACCCTTGTCCTTGCGGAAGCGGCAAGAAGTATAAGAAATGCCACGGGCGCAACGCTAAGTAGGCAGCGCCCCGACGTAGGGAGGGGGCGATGGAGCGCGTAGCTGAGCTTACTGGGCGGATTGTCGGCAACGTCGAGAAAGTCATAGTCGGCAAGCGAGCCGAGGTGGAGATGGCGCTCATCGGCCTCATCTGCCAAGGTCATTTGCTGATCGAAGATGTGCCGGGCGTGGGCAAGACGGTTCTGGCCAAGGCCTTTGCCAAGTCGATCGGCTGTTCCTTCCGGCGCATCCAGTTCACCCCTGATCTCCTCCCCAGCGACGTCACCGGTGTCTCGGTCTTCAGCCAGAAGACCGGCGAGTTCGAGTTCCGGCCTGGACCGATAATGGCGCAAATCGTCCTCGCCGACGAGATCAACCGCGCCACCCCCAAGACACAGTCGGCACTCCTCGAATGCATGGAGGAACGCCAAATCACGGTCGATGGCGTCACCCGCCGGATGCCCGTGCCTTTCCTCGTTATGGCTACCCAGAATCCGATCGAATATGAGGGCACATTTCCGCTACCGGAGGCCCAGCTCGACCGTTTCATGATGAGAATCCGCCTCGGCTACCCGCGCCGCGGGGAGGAGGTAGAGATCCTCGGTCGCCAGAAAGAAGCACACCCCATCGACACGCTGGGCCAAACGGTCTCGGTAGAAGAACTGCTGGAGCTGCAGGGCATTGTGCGACGACAGGTGGAAGTGAGCCCGCTGGTGCGCGAGTACATCGTCGCCCTCGTCTCATCCACCCGCCAGCATCCGGAGGTTTACCTCGGCGCCAGCCCGCGGGGCTCGCTCGCCCTCTTCCGCGGTAGCCAGGCCAGGGCGGCACTGCAGGGACGCGAGTTCGCGATCCCCGACGACGTCAAGGCTTTGGCCGTGCCCACTCTGGCGCACCGGCTCATTCTCAGCCCTTCTGCTCGCATTCGTAGCATTAGCGCCCAAGATGTGGTCAACGAGCTTCTGCAAAGCATTGCAGTTCCCGGCGCGATGGTCAGCGCCTGATTAGGTAGCCATGAACGGTATCATCCTGGCCGCAGTGGTCGGGGTCCTCTTCTTCCTCGCCGTCGGCAGCGGCCTGGACATACTGTTCAAGTTCGCCTACACGGCGCTTGGGGTGCTCGTGATCGCTTTTGCCTGGGCCAAGCTCAGCCTGCGGGGCGTGTCCCTGGAGCGTCGCGCCGCTGCTCTCCGTGGCCAGGTCGGGGACGAGCTGAGCGAGCACTTCACTCTCCACAACGGCAGCCTCATCCCCAAGGCGTGGCTGGCCATGCAGGACTACTCCTCCCTTCCCGACCATCGAGTTGGTCGTGCCCTCTCCCCCAAGCCGCATAGCGATCTCAAGTGGCGGGTAAGCACCATCTGCAAGGCGCGCGGGCGCTTTCAATTAGGGCCGGCGATGCTCCGTTCGGGTGACCCGTTTGGCTTGTTTGAGGAGCGCCGGCGGGTGGGCAACGGGGTTACGGTCGTCGTTTACCCGGCCACGGCGCACCTGACCCATTTCCCTCTGCCCGGGGGAGCGCTTTTTGGGGGCAGCAACCGGCGGGAGCGAACCGACCAGGTGACGCCTAACGCCGCCGGCGTGCGCGAGTACGTAGCCGGCGACTCCTTCAACCGCATTCATTGGCTGTCCACCGCCCGTCTGAGTAAGCTTATGGTCAAAGAGTTCGAACCGGATCCCATAGCCGACCTGTGGATTGCCTTGGATATGGACGGCACTGTGCACGCCGGCACAGCACCGGAAAGCAGCGAGGAGTACGCGGTGCACGCCGCGGCATCTCTCGCTCGCCACTTCCTCAGCCAGGGTTGGGCAGTGGGATTGCTTTCAGTGGCGGAGCAGCACCACGACCTACCCCCCGAGCGCGGTGACCGCCAGCTACTCAAGCTCATGGAAGAGCTGGCCGTGATTCGAGCCAGCGGCACCGCTCCCTTGGGCGAGCTACTGATTTCAGAGGACGCGCGCTTTGGTAGGCGGACGACTGTGATAGCCATTTCTCCTTCGACCAGTTTGGACTGGGTCGCGGCCCTACGGTCCTATCTGGCCCGCGGTGTGCGAACGGTGGCTATGGTGATAGACGCCAGCAGTTTCGGCGGGCCGGAGCCTTCTGGTGAGGTGACGGCGGCTCTGCAGGGGGCCGGCATAGCCACTTACGTTTTTGGCAAGGGAGACATGTTGGCCGATGTGGTCGCAGCCGGGACCGCGGCGGTGGCTACCAGCAATGCCTGACGGCCGGCGCGTTCTCACGTTCTAGCATCGTGGCGGAGCCTCTCAAATATGGCAAAGAAGACGGCATCTCCCTCGGGCCGATCAGATAGTTCAGAGTCGCTGCTCACGTTCCTACTGCTGGCGCTTGTCCAGGTCAGCGCCGTGCGCGCTGTCCAGGACGCGGGCTGGCTCGCTCAGCCCTGGGTTCTCGCCTGGGTCAGTTTCTTCGCCTTGCTCACCGGCTTCGCTTTCGCTCGTCTGCGGGCGCCGGCCGAATTCCTTCACCTGGCCTCGCTGTTGGTTGGAGCGCTGGCCCTGGCCTATGAGGGAGCATCTACTCTCGCCAAGGGTAGTCTCGCCGACCGGGTGGCCAATATCGCCGATCGCATTTTCATTTGGCTGCGGATCACGCGCGAAGGCGGCATCGGCACCGATAACCTGCTCTTCCTTCTCTTCCTGGCTGCGCTGGCCTGGTTCATCGGCTACATAGGGGCTTATGCTGCCTTCAAGCACAACAACGCCTGGTTGCACATCGTGGGCGCTGGTGTCGCTCTGGTGGTGACCGTGTCTTACGCCGAGAACGTGAGCGGTTACTTCTTCCTCTTCACGCCCGCGGCGGTGCTCTTGTTCGTGCAGCTGCATGCGAGCCGCCGTGAGCGGGCCTGGCGGCGGGCGGGCATCGAGCAGCAAGCTAAGTCGTTCCGCGGCAGGTTGTTGCGCCAGGGACTGGTCTCTGCCGTGGCAATCGTGCTGTTCTCAGTCTGGGCCCCGGGCGTCGCCAGCGGGGCGGAAATCGCCACGGCCTGGCAGGTAGTCAATCGCCCGTGGATGGACATGCAGGCCGAGTTTGCCCGTCTGTTCGGTCCGGTCAACGCCGGCAGCGCCGTAGGGGCGAGCAACTACGGCCCCACGCTGGCGCTGCAGAGCTCCGTGGCGCTGAGCGACCAGCGGGTCTTGGAAGTGCAAGCCAGCGAAGCGAGACGGTTGCGCGGGGTCATTTACGACCGCTACACCGGCCAGGGCTGGCTCACTCAGGACCGCGGGCAAGTAGACGTACCGGCCAACGGTACGACGCTGGAACCGGCGAGCAACGACCGGGCGCGGATGGAGTTGGTCCAGAAGGTGAGGGTCTTGCGTCTGAAGGGGGACCTTCTGTTTGGCGCATCCCTGCCCCGCTTGGTGAGCGTGCCGGTGCGTGCCGATTTGGAGAACCTGAGTAGCGGCCGCGGCGCCGCCGAAGACACCACCTACACGGACCTAGGTTCAATCCGGGCCGTCTTGGGTCCTTACCGCGGCCAGGAATATCAGGTTACGTCCGCGGTATCGGTGGCGACTGCCGACCAGCTGCGGCAGGCGGGTGGCGACTACCCGCGTCTGCTCGCCCAGCGCTACACGGCGCTGCCTCGCAATCTACCGGGGGACGTACGAGCGCTGGCACGTTCGCTCACGGCGGACAAGGACACCCCCTACGACAAGGTCCTGGCCGTAGAGTCCTATCTGCGGAGTCTCACCTACACGTTGACCCCGCCAGAGCCCCCGCTCGGTCGCGACGCAGTCGAGTTTTTCCTCTTCCAGTCGAAAGAGGGGTACTGCGACTACTTCTCGAGCTCGATGGTCGTCCTCCTGCGCTCCCTGGGCATCCCGGCGCGCGTGGTTGCCGGCTACCTGCCCGGCACCTGGGACGATGCTCTGCAGGCCTACACAGTGCGAGAGTCCGACTCTCATTCTTGGCCGGAAGTCTATTTCCCGGGATACGGTTGGATAGAGTTCGAGCCCACGGCCTCGGTGCCGGCGGTGATCCATCCTGACGTAGCCCAGGCGGCCGGCGGCGAGGGCGATACTAGTGGTGGCACGAACCCAAGCGCTGAAGCCGTGCCGTTTGAGGACCCCGGCGACGGCTTGGGCCCCGACTCCGGCAGCACCGGCGGTAGCTTCGGTCTGCCGACGTCCGCGGACTATGCCTTCCTCCTATCGCTTTTTGGGGTGGTGATTGGGGTGGCGGCACTGTTCCGTCTGGGGCTATACGGATGGGATCGCCACTTCCAGCGTTTGCCGGCCGCGGAGGCGGCTTACGCGCGGATGTCGGTGATTGCTCGCTTCTTCGGTAGGGGGCCGCGTCCCTACGAAACACCGTTTGAGTACGCGCAGAGTCTCGCTCGCAACGTGCCCGGGGGGGCTGGGGCGATACAGGGGATAGCGACGGCGTTCGTCCGCCACCGCTTCGGCGGCGAGGGGGAGCAACCAGGAGACAGGCAACGTCTGGCGTCTGCCTGGCAGTCTCTGCGTGGCCAACTACCGCGCGGTCTGCTGCGCCGCCTGGCCATCCGTTTGACCCGCCGTTAGATAGCCTGCGCTTCCGGTCGGCTGGCGAGCACTTCCTGGTACACGCTCAGGAACCTGCCCACTACCGCGCGCCAGCCGTACCTGGAAGCAGCCTCGCGGGCCCGGTTGGCGATCTCCTCGTAGCGCGCGATGGGCATGGCCAGTGCTGAATCGATGGCCTGGGCCGCCCGTTCGGGATCGCTGAAGTCGACCAATAGCCCGGCGGTGCCCTCGTCCGTCAGATGGCGGAAGGCTGGAATGTCGTTGAGCAAGGGAACCGTGCCCGTGGCCATGGCCTCCACGGCCGCGATGCCGAAGCCCTCGTAGACTGAGGCCGAGACAAAGAAGTGCGCCTCGGCCAGCCAGCTGCGCAGCCCGTCTTCGGCGACCTGGCCCACGAAATCCACCTTGTCGCCAATGCCCAACTCAGCGGCCAGTTGCCGCAGCCTGGGCCACTCGCCCAGCCAGTCCGGGCCCACGAGCGCCAAACGAACCCCCGGCCGGCTCCGCGTCAGGCGGGCAGTGGCCTCGATCAGCCTGTCGATGCGCTTGTTGGCGTCGGTGCGACCGACGTAGACCAGAAGGCCGGGCCGCAGCCGCTTGCGCACGGTCACGAAGTTATCGTAGTCGACGCCATTGTTGATGAGCAGGCATTTGTCCGGCGCCAGGCGCCGGAAGAGGTCCAAGTCCTGGGGGCTGTCGCAGACGATGCGGTCGACCGCCCGCAGGGCCAGCCGGGTAATGGTGCGAAAGTAGACGTCCTTGAGGCCGCGTCCCCAGCTGGAGTGGAAGAAACCGCCGTGGGTGGAGAGAACCAGTGGCCTGCGGTGCAGTGGCTTGGTCAGAGCCAGGTAGTCCACGAAGAAATCGAGGCAGTGCACGTGCAGCAGGTCATAGCCGGCGAGATGGCGCAGGACCGCTGGGGCCATCTTGTAGCGGTTGGGGCCGAAGTAGGGTACTCTGTGCACCGTGAGTCCGTTCACCTCATCGCGGTCGGGAAGGCGGCTGCCACTGGCGAAGTCACGATTGAGCGTCAGTACCGCCACTTCGTGGCCGGCGGCCTGGCTGTAGCGACAGAGGTCGAGGGTGAACTTCTCCACCCCGCCCACGCAAGGATAGAACTGACGCACCACGTGCAGGATCTTCACAACTGACCTCCCCTGGCGGCACTACTATAGGGCGGGGTCGCCGCCAAATCAAGGTTGTGGTCGGCGGCGGAAGGCTAGCTCGGCTGGCAGGTTCGTTGACGCTCTCACAAACAGCGTGCTACACTGACCGCCGATCAGACCGAATGGCTCTTGCGGGGGACGAGAATGGCAGATCCGCTTTCCTACATTCGAGAAGATGAGGCGCTGGCAATACTGCTGGCGTTGGTTAGGGCCGGCGGCGTCAACCCGCCAGGCGAGACGGCGAATGTCATCCGCGAGCTGGCGGAACACTTGGACGCCGACGGCATTCCCTACGAGGTGCTGCCCGCGCGCCCTCGCGTCGACAGTCTGGTGGCGACTTTGGCCGGCCAGCGGCCGGGCAA
Organism: Chloroflexota bacterium; assembly: GCA_023473795.1. GTDB lineage: Bacteria > Chloroflexota > UBA6077 > FW602-bin22 > JAMCYS01 > JAMCYS01. Next base: position 21,946 of record JAMCYS010000157.1, read on the forward strand.
AACGCTCCTGCTAAACGGTCACGTCGACGTCGTCCCCCCGGGTGCCAACTGGACGATGGATCCCTTTGTCGGCGTCTTCCGTGACGGTCGCGTGTACGGGCGCGGGGCCTGCGACATGAAGGCCGGAGTGGCCGCGATGCTGCTCGCCCAGCTGGCGTTGCGTCGCGCGGGGGCGCCCTTCGCCGGCCACCTTGTCTTCACGGCCGTGGCCGACGAGGAGACCGGCGGCGAACTGGGCACGCGGTTCCTCCTGCAGAGGGGGCTGAAGGCGGATTACGCCGTGATCGGCGAGCCCAGCAATCTGCGGGTCGAACTTGGCAACCGCGGCCTGGCCTGGTTCCGAATCGCCGTCAGAGGCAAGGCCGGCCATCCGGGACGCCCGGCCACCGGAGTCAACGCCGTTGCCTATGCGGGCAAGCTGGTCAGCGCCATTGCCGACATGAAATTCTCAGGACGCAACGAACTGTTTGAGGTGCCCACGCCCAGCATCACCGTGACAATGATCCAGGGCGGCGTCAAAGCGAACGTCATTCCCGACGACTGCGTCGTCACCTGTGACCGGCGCCTACTTCCCGGCGAGACCACCGGCGGCGCGCTGGCGGAGCTGGAGTCGGTGATCGCCGATTTGCCCCAGCCGGGTATCACCGCCACCGTCAGCACGCTGCACGCGATGGAAGCGTACGTCGTCTCTCAGGACGAACCGGTTGTGCGGGCGCTCGCCGGCGCGCATGCGCGCGTACTTGGCGCCCCGCCCCAGTACGGTGCCAAGGGCGGTGGCACGGATGGATCGTTCCTCTACCACGAAGGCGGTATCCCCACCGTGCTCTACGGTCCGGGCAACGTAGAATTGGCCCACACTGCCGACGAGTACGTCGACCTGGCCGGCGTTGTCGCCGCGGCCAAGGTCTACACGCTACTGGCGCTCGACCTGCTTGCTGTCGACCAGGGGTAGCCCGTGGCGGAGACGCAGTTGCACCCGAGCCGGCGGCCGCGCTCGCTGTCCGTTCTCGGCGTCAGGGTAGATGACATAACCTTCGCCGAGACGCTGGCGATGTGCGCCGCATCCATCGTGGAGCGGAGACCGCTGCTTATCGCCACGGTCAACACCGAGTTTGTGATGGCCGCTCGCGGCGATGCCCAATTTCGACGAGTGCTGGCGCAAGCTGGCCTGGCGGTTCCCGACGGCATCGGGCTGCTGCTGGCGGCGCGGCTCTCCGGCCATCCCATCCGCGAGCACGTCCGTGGCAGCGAACTGGTCGAGCGTTTGGCCGTGCTCGGCGCCAGGGAAGGTTACCGGCTGTTCTTTCTAGGAGGTCGGCAGGGAGCGGCGAGCCTGGCCGCGGCTAACCTGGCCCGTCGCTATCCCGGGTTGCAGGTGGTTGGCTGCTATGAAGGCAGCGGTGACCGTGCCGGCGACGCGGAAACAGTGGCCGCGGTGCGTGGGGCCGGCGCGGTGGACGTGCTGCTCGTGGCCTACGGGGCGCCCAAGCAGGAGGAGTGGCTGGCGCGCAACCAAGTCGCCCTGGGCGTGCCGGTCGGCATCGGGGTCGGCGGCGTCTTCGACTTCTTCTCCGGGCGGGTGCCGCGGGCGCCGCTCTGGCTGCGCCGCCTCGAACTGGAGTGGCTGTACCGCCTATTGACGCAGCCCTGGCGTTGGCGCAGGCAGCTGGCGCTGCCGCGCTTCCTGGCGTTGGTTCTAGCCTCCTTCCTTGCCCGGCGCTCCCCCGTGCGGGACCTGGGCCCTCTCCTGCGCCCTGGCGGCGAAGCCGATTAGGGCCAGCGCCACTACCCCCAGAAGGAAGAAGCCGTACAATTTCTCCACGCGCGTCAGCAACAGCGCCAGCACTCCGAACAGCAAGCAGAGCGCATACAGGACCAGCGCCACCTGGCGCTGAGAGAGACCCAGCGCCAACAAACGATGGGGCAGGTGGGCGGCGTCGCCGCCCCGCAGCGGCGAGCGGCCGCGGGAGAGGCGGGAGAGAATGACGTAGGCTACGTCCAGTATCGGCAGACCCAGCACCATCATCGCCGCCGCGATCTTGGCGCCGCCGATGATCGCCAGCACTCCCAGCGCGTAGCCCAGGAATAGCGAGCCGGAGCTGCCCATGATGATCCGCGATGGGTGGAAGTTGTAGCAGAGGAAACCCACCGTGGCGCCGCAAAGGGCGAGTGCCAGGGCGGCGATGCTCTGCTGGCCGTTCTGCAAGCTCACCCCGGCCAGCACCAGCGCGGCGATGGCCGCCACGCCTCCGGCCAAACCATCCATCGTGTCGGTCAGGTTGACCGTGTTGACCATGCCGACGATCCAGACCAGCGTCAGCGGCAGCACGAACAGACCGGGTAGGGGCAAAATGCCACCGAAGGGGCCAGCCAGGCTATCGAAGACGACCCCGAAGGCGATGGGCACGCCCGCGGCGGCGATCTGCCAGAGCAGTTGGGGCGGGGGCGAGAGGCGCTTCCAGTCGTCGAGCAGGGCCAGTGGCAAGAGCACGGCAGCGCCGAGCAGCAGTCCCCAAAGGCGCGGGAACTCGTCGGCATAGCGGGGGACCAATACCAGGCTGGCGCCCACTCCCACCGCGAAGGCGGCGACTATCCCGTAACCGCCGCTGCGCGGCAAGATGAAGTTCTGCACCTCGCCCCGGCGCGGGCGGTCGACGAAGCCCGCCCTGCGCCCCAGAGCGCCCGCCAGGGGCACCAGGGCCAAAGCAGCCAGGAGAGCGGCCCCGAAGACCGCCATCAGGGCGAGCAAGTTGCTATCCACGCTTCTCGCCTAGGCGCGCACGAAGGAGAACATCTCTTCGCGTAATCGCTCGTCCTCGCCCTTCTCGAAGAGCCGCTGCAGCCGCTCGACCGCGGCCAGGACCGCCGCCAGATCGGGTCGCTTGCCACCGGTCTCGACCACCCGTAGAACGCCAGGCTGCTCGCTGAGCTCCAGACTCTCGTCTGCCCGGGTCAGATACTCTTCCAGACGCTCACCCGGTCTGAGGCCAGTGAAGCGAGACTGAGGTTCGGCGCCCGGGCGCAGCAGCGAGGCCAGCCGTTGCGCGACGGTGGTCAGGGCGACCGCTGGCCCCGAATCGGGCACCACGATGGCGGGTGAATCCCTGAGACAGGCGGCCTGAGCGACAGAAAGCGCCGCTTCCTCGATGCTGATCCAGTAGCGCGTCATGCGTTCGTGGGTGAGCGTGAGCGGCAAACCGAGCCGTAGCTGGCGGGAGAAGAGACGGATGACGCCCCCCTGGGCGCCGACGGCGTTCACCAGGCGCACGATGCCCACTCGCGGCAGCGCCTCCTCGCGCGCGTGGGCCAGTAGCAGTAGTTCGATTAGACGTTTGCTGGCACCATACACACTGGGCGGCTCGACGGCCTTGTCGGTGGAGGGATAGACCAGACGCTCCACCTCCGCCCCGGCCGCGGCACGCAACACGTTCAGCGTGCCCAGTACGTTGGCGCCGAACACTTCAGCGGGGTTCTCCTCGCCCAGGGGCACGTGTTTGTAGGCTGCCAGGTGGAAGACCACCTCGGGGCGTTCGGCGAGCAGCAGCGCCCATACACGCGCTCCCAACCGCACGTCGCACAGACGGTAGGCCAACCTGGCGGCCGACCCCAGTTGGCCGCGCAGCTCGTAGAGCGAGTTCTCGTGGCTATCGACCAGTACCAGACGTGCCACACCCCAGTCGCGCAGGCAGGCGGCGAGGCTGCTGCCAATGGAGCCACCCGCTCCGGTGACCAGCACCCGCCGGCCGGCGAAAAGGGCCTGCAATCTAGCCTTGTCAATGGGCAGCGGCGCACGCCCCAGCAACTGGTGCAGATCGATGCCCACGGCTGGCGTGCCACCGTCCGCGGGCGGAGCTCCTACCGTTTCGTTCAACCTACCGCTCCCTTCGTCAAGGCCTGCCTCACCGCCGCCATTCGTCGTGCCACCTCGCGCATGCTCTCCGCCCGGTTGGGGTCTGGTTCCAGCGGCTCCGTGACCAGATACTCGGCCACGGGCAGCATTCTGGCCACGGCCGCGTCCAGATCGGCCACCCCCTCATCGTACGGCAAACCCTCGCCCAGCAGGCCGGCCGCGTTGGAGACGTGCCCTTCGTACAGCAAACCGCCCAGCCGCTGCAAATAGTCGCCCAGCGAGCCTGCGGCGTGAGGGTCCGCCACGAAGCGCGCCACCGCCGCCAGCTCCGGCGCCAGGGCCTCTGGGTCGGCCGCGGCCGCGTTCAGATAGAGCTGGGCGTGCGATGTATCGCAGGTTAGGCGTAGCCCGGACAAACGCCCCGCGTAGTGTAGCAAATCCTCCGCCGCCATGCCTATGAGCGAGTAGACGAAGGCCGATTCCCGCATCCGCGCCACAGCGGGCAGGTTCTCGATCGTCGGCACGAGACCCCGGCTCAGGCAAAGATCGACGTAATAGTCGAGCGTCTCCCCCGCGGCGACCAGTGCCCGCTCTCGATTGCCACGGGTCAGCGCCGCCGGCTCGCGAGTGGGGGCGATACAGTGAATGACTACCGCGCGCGCCCCCAGACGCTCGGCGCAAGCGACGATGCGCCTGAGCACTTCCCGGTCGGCAGCCGCCTTTCGCGCCAGGTCGAAGAATTCACCATCCAAGGAGCGCAGCGGACCCTCCACGACCCAGGCGAAACCGTCGGGGACCTGCCGCGCCCGGCAGCGCTCCAGTATCTGCTCCAGCCAGCCGTCGCCCGCGATGTCAGTCGCGTCGAGGTACAGCTCCAGGCCCTCCGGCAGAGGCGGGCTCAGCCTGTCGGCCAGTTGCGCCGGCGTCGGCCGGGCTTTAAGCAGAATGCGCGCGGTCACTCCGCAGCCACTCCAGCGTCCGTTCTAGGCCCTCCCGCAGGCCCACCTGGGGAGCGTAGCCCAACTCGGCCCGCGCCCGGGAAATATCGGCGACCAAATTCCCCCGCGGCCCACTGCCGGAGCGTACCGTGATGGGCGAAGCGGAGCCGGTCAGAGCCTTGGCCAAGCGAGCCAGTTCGAGCAGGGGAGTGCCGACGCCGGTGGCCAAGTTGTACACCGGGCCACAGGTTGGGCCCTTATCCAGAGCCAGCACGATGCCCCGGGTGACGTCGCCGACGTAGGTTAAGTCGGCCTTCTTGTCCCCGTCTACCCACAACTCCTCGCCGGCCAGCGCGCGGTTCAGGAAGATGGCTGCCACGCCGCTGGTGCCGCCGGGCGTTGCCTGTCCAGGCCCGTAGACAGAGAAGAAACGCAGCGTCACCGCCGGCAGGGCGTAGAGGTGCCTGTACATCTCCAGCCACTGCTCGGCGGCGAGCTTGCTATAGCCGTACGGCTCCGCCGGTCCCTTCGGCGCATCTTCCTTCAGGGGCCTCGCGCTCGGCTGGTAGACGCGTTGCGACGACGCCAGGATGAAGATGGCCCCACGCTCTCGCGCGCCTTCCAGCAAATTGAGTGTGCCCAGGGCGTTGACCCTGCCGTAGAGGAGCGGCTCGCGGCCGGAGAGGGAGGCATCGGAAAGACCGGCCAGGTGTATCACCGCCTCACCGCTGGCGGCGAGGGCGCGCGCCTGGTCGCTGAGCACGTCGCAGGCGCAGTGCTCGTCGGCTGCAGGCACCGGCCGCCCCTGGGACAAGGCGATGACCCGCGCCCCGGCTGCCCGCAGGGCAGCTACCAGGTGCTCGCCGATGAAGCCGCTGGCCCCGCTGACCACGACCCTCACGGCCGTACGTCTCGTGCCAGGAAGTAGGCGAGCGTTTCATCCATGCTCTCGGCGAGCGCGCGCCTGGGTCTAAACCCCGCCTCCACCAGCCGCGAGGGTACCGCCGCCCCACCGTCCCCGGGTGCCGCCGACTCGCCGCATGCCGTGACCCTCACGTCCAGGCCGCGCTTTCTCGCCGAACTCTCGACAGCGCGGGCGACCGAAAGCATCGTCGCCACCTCCGCGGCGGCATTGACGGCCAAGTAGGGAGTGCTCTCGGGCAGGCTTGCTGCCAGCCGCAGGGCCTGGGCGGCGTCGGCCACGTGCAGCAGCCCCTGGGGTCGCAGTCCACCCTCGCTGACGACGATCGTCTCGCCGCGCACGGCTTGCAGACAGAACTTGTTGGGGGCCGTCAGGAACCGTGGGTCGGTCTTCATCACCGGTCCCACCCCGTAGACCAACCCCAGGCGCACGGCCCGGGCCCGCGGCCCGCTCTGAGTCGCATACATTTCTAGCAGTTTCTCGGCGTAGATTTTGGAGAGGTGCGACAGATCGGCGAAGCGGCCGTAGCAGTCGTTCTCCCGCGCCTGCCAGGGCGGTATGTCGCCGTAGACTCGCAGGGAGCTGGCGTAGACGAGCGAGCGTACGCCGTGCGCCCGGGCAGACTCGGCGAACAGGCGGGGGCCTAACAAATTGGCGAACTCAGTGTAGCGAGGGCTGGCGGCTTGGGGGTGGGCGCTGCTCTGAGCGGCAAGGAGGTAGGCGGTCGCAATGTCGGCCGTGGCGTAGGCGCGGGCCAGGCTGCGAGGGCTGGTGATGCTGCCGCGCACCAGGGTGAAGCCCGGTCTCGCTGCCAGGGCGCGCACGGCCGCAGCGTCGGTCGAGAAGAAGTTCTCCAGCCCCACGACCCTCTCGCCCTGCCGCAGAAGATCGCTCGCCAGCTGCGCGCCGATGTAGCCCAGACCCGCCACCAGAACCGCCAGCTGTGACCTCCTCGGCGGGCGGATAACTGAGCGCCCGCGCCCAGACGCCAAATCTTAGCACGTGGGGGGAGAGCCGGGCAAGGAATGGTCTCAGGCCTCCCGGCGAACGAAGATAGCCCGGGCCAGGTCATCGTCAATGGCGAATTGGCTGTGGCCTACCTGGAACACCCGGCCGGGAAAGGCCTGCCGAAGATACAGTTCCTTGCCGGGAAGGACGCCCAGGGCCAGTAGCTTCTGCAGACGGCGGGGCTCGCTCGTCTCCACGTACGCGATGCGCCCGTGCTCGCCCGGGCGGAAGCGACTCAGGGGCACGACCGCCGCGTCGCCCCCGGTCGCGTTCTGGGGACGCAACGTCGCTCGGGACGGGGACCCAGCACGCACCCGCGACGCGGCTGTTGCGGCGCTACCTCCGATCCGCGATAGCCGAATGGCCATTGGCGACTCCTCTCTTGGCGATTCGCTTCAGAAGCTTGCCTAGATGCGATTCTGCCGGCAGGCGGTAGCCGCAGCGCGGGCAACAACTCACGCTGCAAGCCCCTGCCAGGGGACAGCCGGCGCAGCCGGCGGAGAGGTTCGGTTCGTACTCGTAACCGCAGAGCGGACAGCGGGTCACAGGCTCACCCCCAGCGCCGCCAGCGCCACCTTGACGGCAAAGCCGACGGCGAACGAAAACGGGAAGATGAAGGCGGCGATTGCCAGGGCCGTCTTCAGACCGCGTTCTTTGGCCATCACCGAGAACTGGGCAATACAGGGCAGGAAGAGTGTCAATGTGACCGCCGCCACCACCAGCTGGGCGCCGTTGAGGGCCCCGTTCTGGGCCAGCTCGTACAGTCCCGCGGCGCCGTAGTCGCGACGGAAGAAGCCAAAGAGGAAGACTACCGCAGCCTGCTGGGGCAGGCCGAGTAACCGCATCAGCGGCTGCAACGCGCCCACCAGCAGGTCGAAGACGCCGGTCAGCTGGCCAACCCAGATCAGTACGCTGGCGACGACGAATACGGGAAGGACCTCCAGGAAGTACCATTCCATGCGAGCATAGGTCTTCAAGAGCACGTTGCGGGGTTGTGGCCAGCGCAGCGGGGGCAGTTCCATGTAGAAACTGGGCTTCTCGCCGGGCAGGGCGTGGGCTGCCAGAAAGCCGACCAGCGCGAACGTGGCGCCCACGACACCTCCCCAGATGGCCAGAGCCGCCGGGTTGAAGGAGAGTAACCCAAGCACCACTCCTAGCTGCGCCGAGCAGGGAATCGCCAGAGCCATGAGCAGCGTGGCTATGACCCGCTCGCGCTTGGTCTCCAGGACTCGGGTCACAACCGTGGCCATGGTGTCGCAGCCGAAGCCCAGCACCAGCGGGATCACCGCGCGGCCGTTCAGGCCGATAGCCTTGCAGGCCCGGTCGACCAGTAGTGCCAGGCGCGGGAGATAGCCCGAATCCTCGATGAGCGAGAAGACGAGAAAGAAAGTGCCCACGATCGGCAGGATCAACGCGATGGCGTACGTCAACGCTAGGGTGATGATCCCGTACTCGCCCACCAACAACGCCTGCAGGGCTGGCCAGGGCACATAAGCGTCGACGAGACGGACCAGCCAGGGGTTGATCACCGTCCCGAAGAGGTCTTTCTCCAGCAGGCCAACCAGGGTGCCGGCGCCAAACTGGCCGACGAACTTGTAGAGGCCAAAGTAGAGAACCGCCAACATCAGAGGATAGCCGGTGAGCGGGTGAATAGCCAACCTGCCGAGCAGTTCGCCGAAGTCGCGGCGCTGGCGGGCGGGATAGGTAACGCAGCTTGCCAGGATTCCGGCGGCGGCTGCCTGCCGGGAGAGCGCAACCGTGTAGGATAGCGGCTCGGGGCTGGTGCTCTGGATCTGGTGCACGATCGTAGCGACATTCTCGGCACCGGCGGGGTCCAGCCGACGCACTTTGTCGAGTATCTCCGCGTCCCCCTGCAACAGCAACAAAGCGACGGCGCGCGGCGCCAGGCCGTACTCCGCCTGCAGGTGTTCGCTCAGCCTGTTGATCGCCGCCTCCACCTCCGACCCGTAGTCCGGGCCTTCAGTCTGGGCAGGGCTGGCCAGAGCCACGCTCATAGAGCCGCCTCCTCAGTTCCTCCAGCCCGCGGCCGCTGGTCGCCGTCGTGCCCACGACCGGCGTGCCCAGCCGCCGTTCCAAAGCCTCCAGATCGAGCTTGATGCCGAGGCGCTCTGCCTCGTCCATCAGGTTCAGATTGAGTACGACCGGCAGGCCTGCCTCTAGCAGCTGTAGGGTGAACGGCAGCATGCGCTCGAGGTTCTTGGCGTCCACGACGTGCAGTACTACCGCCAGCCTCTCAGAGATTAGAATCGACCGGGCCACGCGTTCCTCCTCCGTGATTGGCAGGAGCGAGTACATTCCGGGCGTGTCTACCACCTCGAACGTCAGGTCTCCCAACCTAGCGCGCCCTCGGGCAACCTCAACCGTCGTGCCGGGGTAGTTGGAGACGGCCGCGTACTGGCCTGTGAGGCGCCCGAAGGTGACGCTCTTACCGACGTTGGGGCTGCCGACGAGGGCAATGATCGGCAAGCCGCTCGCCTCAGTCCTGGCAGGCGGGCAACAGGCGGCCGCGGCCCGCCTCTGGGGCAGCAACCGCCGGACGGTGTCTCGCCAGCTGACGGCCGGGTCACCGGGCGCTGTGGTTGCTGTGGATGCCTGAGCCATAAGCGCCACCCCCAGAGTTGACTGTAGCGGTCTGTCGGCCATCCCCGGGTAGAGAAGGCCACTGACCACATCCGCCGTTAGCATAAGCTAATAGCCGCGATATGTCAATGCAAAGATAGAGAGATTCCGGTATTCGCCTGGGGTTCAATGGGACGGTCGGAGGAGCGAGGGGCCGGGCGCAACCAGCCCCTCGCTGAGCTAGGCGTTGCCCTGGCGCCGCCAGGCGGCCAGGGAGGGAAAAATACTGTGGCCTCGGGAGACACGCAGTGGCTCCGCGTACCAGTCGGCCACGGTGTCACGCCAGCGCAGGAAATGAGGGGTCTCTTTATGGCGCTGGTGGGCCGCCTGGTCCTCGTACACTTCGTAGAGATGCAGGCGGTTGGGGTCTGCTTCGTCCGCCGTGACGTCGAAGCGATAGACCCCCGGCTCGATTTCGATGGAGACGCGGGCGTCGTCGAGGAGCGCCGCGAGGAAGTCCTCGCGCCGCTCTGGCTTGATCCGGAGCGTGGCGATCACTACGTACACCGAGCTTCTCCTTCCCAACTAACCTTGGCTGCCCTCGCCGCGAATGCGGGCGCCAAGTTCGCGAACGAGGCTCTCCTCGATGCGTTTGTGCACCGTGCGCACCTCCTCATCGGTGAGAGTGTGATCCGACGATTGGTAGGTCAGCGAGTAGGCCAGGCTCTTCTTGCCCTCTGGGATCGGCTTGCCGGCGTAGAGGTCGAAGAGCCGTATGCCGCGCAGCAGCTCGCCCCCGGCGAGGCGAATCTGCCGCTCCACGCCGGCATTGGCCAACCCCTCGTCTACCACCACCGCTATGTCCTGGTTCACCGGGGGGTACTTGAGCAGCGGTTGGTAGATGCGGTCGCTCTCCGCCATCGCCATCGTGCGCGCCAGGTCGAGCGCGGCCAGGTAGACCCGCTGGCCGGTGATGTCGAAGTTCTCGGCCACCTCACGATTGACCTCGCCTAGGATGCCCAACACGTCTGCCGCCCGCGGCCAGGCCGGATCCGCGTTGGGCTGGCCCAGAACCACAAGAGCGGCTCGCGCTGGGTGAAAGATGGGATGGACCACCGGCACGTAGGACACATCGCCTAACCCGAAGCGGGCCAGCAGGGCCCCCACGACGCCCTTCAGGTCGAGGAAATCGGTCGCCACCCGCTGACCCAGGGCGCGGCCCGAGCGATAGCCGCCCAGGGCGATGGTGGCCACCCGCCGTTCCTCCGGCAGGTCGTCCGGCCGGGGCAGGAAGATGCGGCCAATCTCGAAGAGATCGACGTCTTGGTCCTGGTGGCGCAGGTTGGCCCGCAATGTCTCCAACATAGTGCCCATGGCGGTGGTGCGCAGGGTGTCCGACTCGCTGGCCAACGGATTCACCAGTTGCAGCGGTTCCACCGCGCCCGAGACCAGGGCCGGATCGACGATCGCCGGCAGCGGCTCGGCCAGCGGCCGGTAAGCGTCGCCGTTGCCGGCCTGAACTAGTACCTCTGGCTTGTCCTGCCCCGGCGGCAGCAGTCTGGCCAGTCGCTGGCGGCTGGTCAAGGAGTAGAAGATGCACTCCGCCAGGCCGGAGCCAACCAACGCCTGGCGCGCCACCGCTTCCCAGTGGCGCTGCAGGTTGATCTGTTGCGGTGGCAACCCCGACGGCAAGAGCCGGTCGGGGATGTGCTCGTAGCCGTCGATGCGCGCCACTTCTTCCACCAGGTCGGCGGGCTGGGTGACGTCGACGCGGTAGGGTGGTACCGTGACCAGCAAGTCGCCGTCTTGGGGTTGAACGGCGAACTCGAGCGCTTCGAGAATCCGGATGACCCTTTCCTTGCCCGGGTCGTAGCCCAGCAGCCGCTGCACCTCGCCGGCCGGCAGCAGCACCTGTCGCTCCGGCAGGGGGTTGGGATAGACGTCGATGATTCCCGGCGCCACTTCGCCGCCCGCCAGTTCGTGCATCAGGCGCATCGAGCGTTCCAACGCGGGCACGGTGAGTTCCGGTGGCAGTCCCTTCTCGAAGCGCCGAGAGGCTTCCGTGGGGAGGGCGAGGGCCCGCGCCGTGCGGCGGTTGTTGATTGGGTTAAAAGTAGCTGCCTCCAGCAGAATGTCGCGCGTGTCGTCGCGAATCTCCGTGTTGGCGCCGCCCATCACGCCGGCCAGGCCAATGCCCCGCTCGACATCGGCGATGAGCAGCATGTCTGGTTCCAGCTGGCGCTCCACCCCATCGAGGGTCACCAGCGTCTCGCCCGGATGGGCGCGGCGCACGATTATGTGGTGATCGGCAACCAGGCGCAGGTCGAAGGCGTGCAGGGGCTGGCCCATCTCCAGCATTACATAATTGGTGACATCCACGACGTTGCTGATCGGCCGGACCCCGGCGGCTGTCAACCGCTCCTGTAGCCAACGTGGCGAGGGGCCCATCTTGACGCCGCGGATGACCATCGCCGAGTAGCGCGGGCAGAGGTCGGGGTCGAGGACGTCGACCCTGGCCAGCTCGTGCACGTCGGGCCCGGCGGTGGGTACCTCCAGCGGTGGGTAGCGCAGCCACTGCGCGGTGAGGGCCGCCACCTCTCGGCCCACGCCAAGCAGCGAGAGCGCGTCGGAGCGGTTGGGCGTGACGCTGATGTCGAAGATAGCCTCGCCCAGTTCCTCCCGCAGCGGCGCCCCCATGCGGGCGTCCGGCGGCAGGATGAGAATGCCCGTGTGTTCCTCGCCCAGCCCCAGTTCCTTGGCTGAGCACACCATGCCTTCGGAGACGATTCCTCGCAGCTTGCTCGGCTTGAGGGTGATCAGCTTCGGCTCATCCGAATGGCCGTCGATCAGGCGAGCCCCCACCAGCGCCACCGGCACCTTGTCGCCCACCTGCAGATTGAAGGCGCCAGTGACAACGGTGATGGTGCCGAGGCCGTAGTCGGCGCTGACCAGCTGCAGTCTGTCGGCGTTGGGATGGGGCTTCAGTTCCAGAACCTGGCCGACATAGACGTCATGCCAGTCGGCCCCGACTTGAATGACCTCTTCCACTTCCAGCCCGGCCATCGTCAGCCGGTGAGCCAACTCATCCGGGGGCAGAGTAACGTCCACGTAGTCGCGCAGCCACTTCAAAGGTACTCTCATTGCCCCTCAACTCCTACTTGAACTGGCGCAGGAAGCGCAGGTCGTTGGCATAGAACAGCCGGATGTCGTCGATGCCGTACTTGAGGATAGCGATCCGTTCGACGCCGATACCGAAGGCGAAACCGCTGTAGACCGACGGGTCGTAACCCACGCCGGCCAGCACCTTGGGATGCACCATGCCAGCGCCCATGATCTCCAGCCAGCCGTTGCCGCACAGCCGGCAGCCCACGCCGCCGCACTGGAAGCAGCTGATGGCCATCTCCACCCCCGGTTCTACGAAGGGGAAGTAGTCACAGCGAAAGCGCACCTTGCGTTCGGCCCCGAACATTTCGCGGGCGAAGGCTGAGAGCACGCCCTTCAGGTCGGCCATCGTGACGTTCTTATCCACCGCCAGACCCTCGACCTGGAAGAACTCGGATTCGTGGGTCGCGTCCGTGGCCTCGTAACGGTAGACCCTACCCGGGACAACCACCCGCACGGGCGGGCGCACCTTCTCCATCACTCGCACCTGGTTGGGCGAGGTGTGGGTGCGCAGCAGGATCTCCCCGGGCCGCCCCTTGCTTTGCACGTAGAAGGTGTCCCACATGTCGCGGGCCGGATGGTCCTTGGGTATGTTGAGGGCCTCGAAGTTGTAGTAGTCCCACTCCACGTCCGGACCTTCCGCCACCTGGAAACCCATGGCCGCGAAGGAGTCCAGGACCTCCTTGAGGACGCGGGTGGTGGGATGCACCTGGCCGAGACTGGGCTGGCGCCCGGGCAGGGTGACGTCAACCCGCTCCGCCTCGGCCGCCCGGCGCAGGGCGACCCGCCGTTCTACCTCCAAGCGTGCCGCCAGCGCCAGTTCCAGGGCGACCTTCACCTCGTTGGCCTTCTGACCGACGAGGGGCCGTTCGGCCGGCGGCAGCGCTCCCAGCTGGCGCAGCACAGTGGTCAGCTGCCCTTTCTTGCCAAGATAGGCGACCCGCCAAGCCTCCGTGGCCTCGGCGTCGTCCGCGGCCGCCAGGTCCTTCAGGGCGCGTGCCTTGATTTCCGCCAATTGGTCTATCATGTGTTCCTCCTCTGCCGCGGGCCCGCGCCCGGGTTGTCCCTCGCGACCTGCCGCATGGCCGCCGGGGGCGGGACGGCCGCGGGCCAAATAAAAACCGCAACTTCGCCAGGGGCGAAGGTGCGGTCTCCGCGGTACCACCCTGTTGTCCCAACGGCAGGCGTCGGGACACTCGTTACCCGGCCTGGTCTTCACCCTCTTTGAGGTCGGTCAAATGCGAGGGCCTTCGTTGCAGCCACGCTGTAGGCAACCCTCACCCTAGACCGTTTCCCCAATCGGGGATGCAGCTGGGCGACGGGGCCGTCGGTACGTAGGGGCGGGGCTCTGTCCCCGCCCGCCAGGGCCCCACAGGACCGAAGCTCCTTCTCCCAAAGGAAGAAGGAACCGCGGCTGCGGCCGCCCCCCTTCGCTTCGCTGCGGGGGACTTCGCCTGCGGGCCGGTACGCGAAGTCCCTGCACCGCAGTGCAGGGGGAGCCCGGCCCCTACGGTTCCTGGCCTGATCGCCTTCCCCGTCAGCATCACCCCACAAGGGACAACAGAAGGTACGGCCGGTGCTCGATAATGGTGAGCGGCCAGAGCAGCCTACTCGCGCTTGCTTTCAGCTGTCGGCTCAGGAGTGAATTTGGGCGACCCCCGACCCGGGCGGGCTCTCAGTCCTAGACCCGCCCTCCCTGGAGGGCTGTTGCCGCTTACTCTCTCCATCGTCGCCTATGTGATATGGGTTTGTGCAATCGTTCGTCTCAGGCGGTGCGCAGCAGCCTCTGCCGCAGCGCCTCAAACAGTATCACGGCCGCCGCGACAGCGGCGTTCAGAGACTCGGTCGGCCCCTGCATTGGGATCGTGACCTTGCCATCGGCCCGGTCGCGCGCCTCCCGCCCAGGACCGTTGGCCTCGCCGCCCACGATCAAAGCGCTGGGCCGGCGCCAATCGATCTCGTAGTAGGCTCTACCCTCGCCGGCTTCCGCTAGCCACACTGTGCGTCCCGCGAGCTGCGCGTCGATCTGATCCCAATCGCCAGTCAGCAGCGGTAGCCGGAAGTGGGCGCCCATCCCGGCGCGCACCACCTTGGGCGCGAAAGCATCGGTCGTGCCCGGCGCCAGCAGCACCGGTCGCGCGCCCGCGGCCTCCGCCGTTCTCAGGATGGTCCCCAGGTTGCCCGGGTCGGCGACGCCGTCCACTACCAGTGCCGTCTGGCCATCTGAATCGACGGCGAGCGGCTCCGGCAGCGGTAGCGCCGCTACTACCCCCTGCGGGGTGACGGTCTCGGCGGCGGCGCGCAACGCCCGCGGCGAGGCCGGCCAAAAACCGATTTGCGCCAGGCGACCGAGGAGGGCCGTGCCCCGCGGCGTGCGGGTCAAGGCTTTCTCGTCGGCGAGGATCAGGTCCGGTCGCCAACCGGCATCGAGGGCTTCCTCCAACAGGCGGACGCCCTCGACCAGAAAATGGCGAGCCCTCTGGCGGCCTTGCGGGTCGCGCAGAGAGCGCAGGTACTTGACTTTCTCATTATCTGGGCTGCTGATGGCCTCGGCCATCGCCCTTGGTGAGCGGGCAGCCGGCCTAGGCCGGCTGCAAGGCTTGCTTAGCCATGGCCACGACCTGGGCAAAAGCGGCCTGGTCGGATACGGCTAGGTCGGCGAGTACCTTGCGGTCGAGCTCGACGCCGGCCCGGTTGAGCCCGTTGATAAGCTTGCTGTAGGTGAGCCCTTCCAGCCGCGCGGCGGCGTTGATGCGCTGGATCCACAGCTCGCGGAAATCGCCCTTGCGGTCCCGCCTATCGCGGGTTGCGTAGCTGAGGGCGTGCAGCATCGCCTCGTTCGCCCGGCGGAATAGAGTACTATTGGTGCCTCTCTGCCCCTTGGTCTGGGCGAGCACTTTGTTGTGCCGGTGTCGGGCGGTCACACCCCTCTTGATTCTGGCCAACGGAATACCCTCCTGGCGAAAACGCGCCTAAGCGCCGTAGGGAATGAGCTTGCGAATGCGCTCCTGGTCGCTCTTGGCAACCGGGATCATCTCGTCGAACAGGGCTTTGACGCGCTTGGACTTGTTGCGCCGCAGGTGGCTCCGCAGACCCTTCATGCGCATCAGCTTGCCGGTCCCGGTGACGTGAATCCGCTTCGCCGTGCCCTTGTGCGTCTTGAGCTTGGGCATGGTGCAATTCTCCCATTAACGGAGTGCGCCGCCGGGCAACGAGCCTTGCCATCTCCACGGGCGGCTAACGACGGATTATAGCACAGGGCGGGTGGCCGGCGCAAACCGAGTCCGGCTGAACCGGCCGTACCAGCAACAGGAATGATAGTCGGCTGATGGGGCGCGGTTGTAGCCAAGAAAGAGGCCAGTGACCGTTCGATTGCAGCAGACGAACAGCCGCCCCTACCGCGGCAAGTGGCCTACTGGCCAATCCAAAAGATGCTGGCTAGCAAGAGCCCCAGAACCGCCAGGGTGAGCCAGCCGTATAGGCGGTCCTTCTCCAAGAAGAAGAGGATGACGGAGGCGGCGACCCGGAAGACTGGGGTGGCGATCAGTACAATCACTCCCAGCTCGATGATGGCGAACGGCTTCAGCGCCAATGCCCCCTGCAGGACGCCGCCAATCGTTCTGGGGAAGGGCACCGTGCCTGCTCGCGCCAGCAGCAGCGCCGGGCTCACTGTCTCATGGTAGCCACTCTGGCCAGAGATCGCCAAGAGCAGCAGGCCGGCGGCCAATATGGTGGCACTGATGGCCACTCCGAACAAGAGCAGCACCGAGATAATGGCCGCCATCGGATTCTCTCTCGTGTCACCTGCCTGCCTCTCGGGTTGTTCAGCTTTCGGCGTCGTCATACCTGCACGCCCAGCCCGCGAAGGATCATTTCCAAGGCGATAGCGAGGACCAAGCTTGCCGGTCCCGGTGACGTGAATCCGCTTCGCCGTGCCCTTGTGCGTCTTGAGCTTGGGCATGGTGCAATTCTCCCATTAACGGAGTGCGCCGCCGGGCAACGAGCCTTGCCATCTCCACGGGCGGCTAACGACGGATTATAGCACAGGGCGGGTGGCCGGCGCAAACCGAGTCCGGCTGAACCGGCCGTACCAGCAACAGGAATGATAGTCGGCTGATGGGGCGCGGTTGTAGCCAAGAAAGAGGCCAGTGACCGTTCGATTGCAGCAGACGAACAGCCGCCCCTACCGCGGCAAGTGGCCTACTGGCCAATCCAAAAGATGCTGGCTAGCAAGAGCCCCAGAACCGCCAGGGTGAGCCAGCCGTATAGGCGGTCCTTCTCCAAGAAGAAGAGGATGACGGAGGCGGCGACCCGGAAGACTGGGGTGGCGATCAGTACAATCACTCCCAGCTCGATGATGGCGAACGGCTTCAGCGCCAATGCCCCCTGCAGGACGCCGCCAATCGTTCTGGGGAAGGGCACCGTGCCTGCTCGCGCCAGCAGCAGCGCCGGGCTCACTGTCTCATGGTAGCCACTCTGGCCAGAGATCGCCAAGAGCAGCAGGCCGGCGGCCAATATGGTGGCACTGATGGCCACTCCGAACAAGAGCAGCACCGAGATAATGGCCGCCATCGGATTCTCTCTCGTGTCACCTGCCTGCCTCTCGGGTTGTTCAGCTTTCGGCGTCGTCATACCTGCACGCCCAGCCCGCGAAGGATCATTTCCAAGGCGATAGCGAGGACCAGCGGCACGAAGATCTTGCGCAGAGTGGTGCTCCGCAGGCGTACCAGTAAGCGCGTGCCCAGGAACGCCCCCGACAGCACCCCGAGGGCCACCGGGGCCGCGATCAATGGGTTCACGTCCCCCCGGCCGAAGTAGATGCCGGCGCTGGCGGCGGCGGTGACGCCGATCATGAAGTTGCTAGTTGTCGTCGATACCTTCATTGGCAGCTTCATCGCCGTATCCATCGCCAGCACCTTAAAAGCGCCGCTGCCGATGCCGAGCAAGCCGGAGATCACGCCTGCTAGGTACATAAGGCCAAAGCCGAGCGGCACGCGGGTGGCCTGGTATAAGACCGGCCGCTGGAGCACGGCGTCGTGATAAGTGCCGCCAAGATGCAATCGCTTGGCCCAGGTATCCGCGTGCACGCCCCGCGGCAGTTCTTCGCCTAGACGGACGACCAGCGGCGCGGCGGACGTGGCGAGTGCCAGTCCGAAGACTATGTACAGAACCTGTGGATTAACTAAGCCCGCGACCAAGGCGCCGGTGATGGCCCCGGTGGTGGTCGCGAGCTCCAGGAACATGCCAATCCTCAAATTGGTGATGCGGTCGCGGACATAGGCGGCGGCAGCCCCGCTGGAGGTGGCGATTACCGAGACGATACTGGCGCCGATGGCATAGTGGATATCCACGCCCAGACCGATAGTGAGCAGCGGCACCACCAACACGCCACCCCCCAAGCCTGCTATGGCCCCGAGGACCCCTGCCAGCAACGAACCGAAGAAGATTACTAGTAGATAGTCGACCACTGGAGGTCGTGATCCCTCCCCATAACCTGGTTTCGCCTTTGCTCCGGGCGGCTGGACTGTTTCGCCTGAGTATACCGCAATATCGGGGCCTAAGTTAGCGCGACGTCGGCTCGATACTTCACCAACATTAAGGCTGCGTTCACGCCACGGCATGCACTCGCGCGCCGTGTTGGTTGGTCGTCGGTAATGGGCACAGATCGCAAGCGGTCTAGTACGGACCGAGAGGCAACTCGCGCGCCCGACTGGCTGGTTGCCCGGCGTCACAGGGACAAATCGGTCTAAGGACAGTTTGGTATAATGGCATTAGACACCGCATCTCGTTTCCCAGAGCCCGTCGCGAGCCTTCGACGAGGATAGGGACAGCGCGGTATCAGGGTCGATCTGGCTACATTAAGGAGTGCACCCCTACCCGGGCGCTAGGCGATTTCTCACGGACTGAAGTACCGGTGGAGGCCCACGGCGGGCGAATCTGGGTGGAGAGCACGTTGGGGAAGGGCAGCAGTTTTACGTTCACGTTGCCGCTGGCGGGGGCGAACTGACCAGAGTCTTCTACATACCCACACCCAAAGCTGCTCGGGGATGGGCCCCTGCAGGTTTTTGCGCCGGGCTCGCTGGTGGTGCCGAGGAGTTCAAGGCCTGGATGGTCCAGACAGCGCCAGCCCCGGCCGATATCCTCCGCCCCGCTGGTTTACCGTGGCTACATTCCGTCCTCCATCCGCCCGATTCGTGGTGGAACCCGGCCGAACCGCCTGGCCTGTGTATAGCCAGGCGGCAGGGTTATGACGCTCGGCGCCTGGGCAATCCTCGCCCTGCCGGGCAATTTGACAGCTCGCCGCGCACAGATTAGCCTGGAGTTGACGGGGCGGCGTGATGCCGCCGGCGAAGGGGGAAGTCAAATGACCGATTTAATGTACTTGGTGGATGGCTACCAGCGCGAGTTCGAGGGACAGGTGACCGAGAACAGAGACGACCAGGTGGAGCTCGACCGCACGCTGTTCTACCCCCGTGGGGGCGGCCAGCCTTCCGATGAGGGCACGCTCGTCGTGGCCGGCAAGGAGTACAAGGTGCTGGAGGTCTTCAAGGAGGCGGGGCGCGTCTGGCACAAGCTCGACCGGCCGGCCCCGGCCGCCGGCACTGCGGTCAAAGGCATCATCGACTGGCCGAGGCGCTACGCGCTGATGCGCTACCATTCCGCCTTGCACGTGATGGTGGGAGTGATCTACCACCAGTTCGGCGTGCTGGTCACTGGCGGTCAGATGTATCCCGATCGGGCCCGCATGGACTTCGCTCTTGAGGATCTCAGCAAAGACCGCATCGCGCAAATCGAGGCGGAGAGCAACAGGGCGATTGCGGCCGACCTGCCGATTGTCGACCGCATCTTGCCGCGCGAGGAGGCCTTCCGCATTCCCGAGCTGATCCGCACCCAGATCAACCTGCTGCCCCAGGAAATCGCGGAGGTGAGGGTGGTGGATATCGTCGGCCTGGATATGCAGGCTGACGGTGGCACGCACGTCCACCGCACCGGAGAGATTGGCAGGCTGCGGGTGACGAAGACGGAGAACAAGGGCAAGATCAATAAGAGACTGGAGATTAGGCTGGAACCTTAGGGGTCCATGTCCCCTGCCTCGTGCAGCACGGCGGCGGTCGCCACCACGGCGGCTGTTTCCGCCCTCAGCACGCGCCGGCCGAGGCTGACGGGGATGATCCCGTGGCGGCGGGCCAGCTTGACCTCAGATTCGGTGAAACCGCCCTCCGGGCCGATAAACAGGTTGACGGTGAATGGCCGCCGGCCCGGCGCCCCGTCAAGGCTCTGTCGCAGCGCCGCCCGCAGGCTGCGCTCCTTCTCGCCTTCCCAGGGGATGAGGGAGAGTGCTCCGCCCGCACCCTCGCAGGCGGCGGCGAACAGTTGAGCGACCCGCAGGGCTGGCAGTCGGCCCCGCTGGCACTGCTCGGCCGCCTCCTGGATGATGCGTTGCCACCGTCGCCAGCGCTGGCTGTCGGCTTCGCCGACCGCGCCGACGACGGTGCGCGCGGTGAGCAGGGGCACGAAAGCCATGGCCCCCAGTTCGGTGCACTTCTGCAGCACCCACTCGAACTTGTCGCCTTTCAACAATCCCTGGTAGACGGTGACCTTCAAGCGAGGTTCGGACGTGGCCAGCGAGCGTCGCACCACGACCGCCGCGATGCGATCGGTGCGCACTTCGCCCAGCTCTACTTCGATTTCCCAGCCGGAATCGTCCAACAGGCAAACCCTGTCACCCGGCGTCAGACGGAGGACCGTGGCTATCTGCCGAGCTACTGGCGCACCTATCTCAGCTTGCTGGGGGCCCAGCCACTCTGGCGGCACGAAGAAGCGGTACAACAGCCTATCTCCGGGCCAGCAAGGCCAACCAGTCGCCGCTCTGCCGGCGCTCCGCCAGGACCAGGCGAGCCCGGGCCAGCGCGGCCGCCACTTCGCTCCCCCGCTCGGCCAGAACGCCCGAGGCGATCAGCGTGCCGCCTGGGCGCAGGGCGGCGGCCAGCGCGGGCGCCAGCTCGACGATGACGCGGGCTATGATGTTGGCCACTACCAGGTCGTAGTGTATCTGGGGCTCGGCTTGCGGCAAAGTGCCGGCGGCCACCGTGACGGTCTGGGACAGACCGTTGGCGGCCACGTTGGCGGTTGCCGCGTCCACGGCGACGGGGTCCGTGTCCAGCGCCAGCACTGACCGGGCGCCAAGGCGGGCGGCGGCAATGGCCAGAATGCCCGAGCCGGTACCCAGATCTAACACCGACTGGCCGGGGACAACAAGGTCCTCGAGCGCCTGGAGACAAAGTCGAGTTGTGGGATGCAGACCGGTGCCGAAGGCCATGCCGGGATCAAGTTCGACGATGGCGTCGCCTGGCTTTGGCTCATACTCTCGCCAGCTCGGCTTGATGACTAGCCGGCGGCCGACGCGGTGCACGTAGAAGTGGGCTTTCCAGGCCTCCGCCCAGTCCGCTTCGGCCAGCTCGCGCTCCGTCAGGTCGCCCACCTGCCGCAGCATGCCCAGTATCCAGAGGCCCTTCTGGATTTCCAAGCGCTTGGCCGCGGCAGAATCGTCCAGGGGAAGGTATGTGCGCAGGGTAACGGGGGAATCGGGGTCGGCCACGACTTCGCCGTCGAGCACGTCCACGTCCTCGACAACCACGCCCCGACCGTGGCGGGCGAAGAGCTCGCTCACGGCCTCGGCGGCTTCGCGGTCGGCCTGGCAGGATAGCTCCAGCCAGCGCAACCTAGACCCCCAATGCGTCTTTGAACTTGCCGAGCAGGCCCTTATCGTCTCCGTGCGTGCCGTCGTAGCCCATGGTGCGGCCAAGCTCGTGCAACAGGCGGCGTTGCTCGTCGGTCAGGTCGGTGGGGGTGACCACGCGCACGCGCACGTGCTGGTCGCCCCGCCGGCTGCTGCCGAGGTAGGGGATGCCTTTGTCTTTGAGCCGAAATACCTTGCCGTGCTGGGTGCCGGCCGGCACGCGGACTTTGACCTTCTCGCCGCCCAGCGTCGGCACCTCAACCTCGTCGCCCAGCGCGGCTTGCGCGACGTTGAGGGCCAGGTCGTAGACGAGGTCGTTGCCCTGGCGCTTGAACAGCGCGTGTTCGGCCACGTGCAGACGGATGTAGAGGTTGCCGGCCGGGCCGCCGTGAGTACCGGCCTCGCCCTCGCCCGAGAGACGAATCTGCTGGCCGTCGTCCACGCCCGCGGGCACCTTCACGGAAATCTTACGCGGCGCCCGCACCCTGCCGTTGCCCCGGCAGGTGGGGCAGGGGTCGGTCACGATCCTCCCCTCGCCGTGGCAGCGATCGCAGACCTGGACGTTGACGAACTGGCCGAAGAGGGTTGACTGTACACGCCTGATTTCGCCGCTGCCGTTGCAGGCGGTGCAGGTGGCAGGCTGCGAGCCCGGCTTGGTGCCGCTGCCTTGGCAAGTGGGGCAGGTGCCGAGGCGCACGACCTCCACCTGCTTATCCACCCCGAACGCGGCCTCCTCGAGCGTCAAAGGCAGATCATAGGCGAGGTCGCCGCCGCGCTGGCTCGCCGACCGTCTGCCGGCCGTGCCCACGCCACCGCCAAAGAACGACTCGAAGAGGTCGCCCACTAGATCGTCGAAGGGACTGCCCGTCGGCCCGGAACCCGGGCTGAAGCCACGCGGGTTGGCGTGGCCGAAGCGGTCGTACGTGTGGCGCTTCTGCGAGTCGCTGAGGACCTCGTAGGCCTCGTTGACTTCCTTGAACTGCGCTTCGGCGCCGTCGTTCTTGTTGACGTCCGGGTGATACTGCCGGGCCAGACGGCGGAAGGCCTTGCGGATATCGTCCTCGCTGGCGTCGCGCGGCACGCCCAGAACCTCGTAGTAGTCGCGTTTCCCGGCCATAGATAGCTGGTGCAGTCCCTTTCAGAAAAGTGGCACTTGCGGCCGCGGCGGGCTCTATTCGCGCCCACCGCCACCGTGCGGCGGTCCGCCCCGACCCGGCCCACCGCCACGCGGTCCGCCGCGCATTGGCGGTCTGCCGCCACGGTCGCTCGAGGGCGCCGGCCGGCGATCACCTGCCGGACGAGGCGGACCACCGAAGTTGCCGCCGCTCCGGGGGCCGGGACCGTGCTCGATGTCTTCCGGCTTGGGGGGCGCCCCCTCGAGCACTGCCCGCCGGGAAAGATTGACACGGCCCTGGCTGTCGATTTCGATGACCATCACCATTATCTCGTCGCCCACCTGGATCACGTCCTCGGCCCGGTTAACGCGGTACTCCGCCAGGTCGCCCAATCGCACTAGGCCTTCCTTGCCAGGCAGGATCTCCACGAAGGCGCCGAAGTTCGTAATACGAGAAACCTTGCCCAGGTAGACGCCGTGCATTTCGACGTCGCGGGTGAGGCGCTCGACGTAGCGGGCCGCCTTCTCGGCACTCTCGCCGTCGGGGCCTGAGATGAACACCGAGCCATCGTCTTCGACGTCGATATCGACGCCGGATTCCTCTTGAATCGAGCGGATCGTCTTGCCGCCGGGGCCGATCAGGGTGCCGATCTTTTCAGGCGGGATAGAGATGCGCAGGATGCGCGGCGCGAACGGCGACAGGTGTGCCCGGAAGGTCGGGATGGCGTCCAGCATCTTTCCTAGGATGAAGAGCCGCGCCTCGCGCGCCTGCTCCAGGGCTCGGTGCAATACGTCGGTCGAAAGGCCCTTGACTTTGACGTCCATCTGCAGAGCCGTGACGCCCTCCGCCGAGCCGGCGACCTTGAAGTCCATGTCGCCCAGGTGGTCTTCCATACCCTGGATGTCGGTTAGGATGGCAACCTGGCCCGTGCTCTCGTCGGTGATGAGGCCCATGGCGATGCCGGCAATCGGTGCTATGATCGGCACGCCCGCGTCCATCAGGGCGAGGGTTGAGCCGCAAACGCTGGCCATCGAGGTGGAGCCGTTAGAGCTCAATACCTCTGAAACCAGGCGGATGGTGTAGGGAAAGTCTTCCTTGGTCGGGAGGACCTGCTCCAGGGCGCGCTCGGCCAGGGCCCCGTGCCCGATCTCGCGCCGACCCGGCCCGCGCAGCGGCTTGACCTCGCCGGTCGAGAACGGCGGCATGCTGTAATGGTGCAGGTACCGCTTACGTTCCTCGAGGCCCAGGTCGTCGATGATCTGCTGCTGGCCGACCGAGCCCAGAGTGGCAATAGTCAACACCTGGGTCTGGCCGCGCGTGAAGAGACCCGAGCCGTGCGTGCGCGGCAACAGGCTCACCTCACAGCTGATCGGGCGAATCTCCGTGGTCTTGCGACCGTCCGGGCGGGTGCCGTTTTCCAGAATGTCACTACGGAAGGTCTTCTTCTCCAGCTGGTCGAAAGCCGTCGCCACGTCTTTGGCGTCGTGCTGCTCGCCCAGAGCCGAGAGGACCTCGTCGCGCAGAGCTTCAATGTTCGCTTCCCGGCTGGCCTTGTCCGGGTTGTGCATGGCCTCCGCCAGCCTGCCGCCGACTTGGTCCTTGACCGCCTGCCGCACCTCTTCCGGCAGCACCGGGGCCACGAATTGCATCTTCGGCTTGCCGACTGCCTCGGCCATCTGTCTCTGCAGCTCGATGATCGGCTGCATCTGCTCCTGGCCGAAGGCGATGGCCTGCAGCATTACATCTTCCGGTAGCTGCTTGGCTCCTGCTTCGACCATCACGGTCGCCTCGTGGGTGCCGGAGACGATCAGATCGAGCTGGCTTTCGCCGAGCTGGCTCACGGTGGGATTGAGAACAAACTGGCCGTCGATGTAGCCCACCCGCACGCCGCCGACCGGGCCCTCGAAGGGGATCTTGGAAATGGTGAGCGCGGCGGACGCGCCGACGATGCAGAGAAGGTCGATCGGGTTCTGCTGGTCGGCAGACATGGCCGTGATGATGATCTGGACGTCGTTGCGAAAACCCTTGGGGAAGAGCGGGCGAATGCTGCGGTCGGTTACGCGCATCGTGAGGATAGCCGACTCGGTCGGCCTGCCTTCGCGACGAGTGAAGCCGCCGGGAATCTTGCCCGCGGCGTAGAGTCGCTCTTCGAAGTCCACCGTCAGCGGGAAGAAGTCCACGCCCTCGCGAAGGGAGTCGGACATCGTCGCGGTGGCGAGCACCAGTGTGTCGCCATAGCGAACAGTGACGGCGCCGTCGGCCAGCCCGGCTAGCTTGCCGGTTTCAATGGTGAGTGTCTTGCCCCCAAGCACGATGTCAAAAGTGTGTGCCATTCCGAAAACCAATCCTCCTTGCGGGGGGCCACCTCGCGGTCAAAGCCCACTACCGCATTCCACTGCGAAATTCGTGCTGGGAACGGGACGGCACGGCAAGACAGCAAATAAACCCAGGTAGGGGACCCTGGGTCCGGGCGGGCGGTGGGAATGCTGTCGGGTATTACTTGCGTAGGCCGAGCTTGGCGACGATGGACCGGTAGCGTGCGGCGTCCTCGCGGCTGAGATAGGCGAGGAGGCGACGCCGTTGACCGATGAGCATCAGCAGCCCGCGGCGCGACTCGAAGTCGTGCTTGTTTGCGCGCATATGCTCGGTCAGTTGGTTGATGCGCTCCGTCAGTAGGGCCACTTGGATTTCGGGCGAACCTGTGTCGGCCTCGTGGATCCGATAGCCTTGCACGAGCTCGTCCTTCTTATCCTTGGTCAAAGGCATTGACTAGCGATACCTCCTGGAATCTGGGGGGCCTACGTGGCTCTGCGGCCTTCCCCCTCGCGGGCCTTTCGCTTTCCCGGCCCGCGGTCTTCGTGGCCCCTAACGCCCTGGCGTCTTTCTCTCTTTGCTGTCCCGTTCTTTGTCGGCGTCATTATAGCACAAGCTCATGAACGCCTGCAAACGCGGGCCGCCTGGCCAGTACCTGAGCGAGGGCCATTTGCAGAGGGCTCGCGATTCTGCTACCATTCTGGCTGGCCACGCCGTAAGGCCAGGCGAAGTGGCGGTGGGCTATTTGTCTCTACTGCCGTCGGTAGGTTACACTTGCCGATGGGCGCTCAACGTCTCGAGTGAAGGGCGAACGAGGGCCCGGGAGGTGACCTTGGACGCAGCAAGCAAAGTGATCACTCTCGGTCACCCGAGCTATATCTGGGGTTTCGGCCAGGAGCGTCGCCTCAACATCGTGCGCCGCTACGTCGCGTTGGAGAACCGGCGCATTCTCGATATTGGCTGCGGCATCGGCGCTTACGTCGAGGCTTTTCGCCGCTTCAGTCCGTTCGTCTGGGGAGTCGACGTCGACGATGCCAAGATCGCCGAGGCCAGCGCCACCCTGCCCGACCTCTCCGTGGCGCCGGCCGAGAGCCTGCCCTACGACGACAACTACTTCGATATTGCCTTCTTGCACGAGGTCATTGAGCACGTCACCGACGACCGCCGGGCCATCGCGGAGGCCTGCCGCGTGGTGGCGCCCGAGGGGCGCATAATCATCTTCGCGCCCAATAGACTCTATCCCTTCGAGACGCACGGCTGCTACATCGGCAAGCGGCACGTCTACAAACTGATCCCCTTCGTCAATTACCTGCCCAACCCGCTGCGCCGGCAGTTCTGCCCTCACGTGCGCTGCTACACCGCCGGCGACATTCGCGGCCTCTTCCGGGGACAGAACGTCGCTTTCGACGTGGAGACCCAGGTCTACCCCGCGTTCGACAACATCGCCCGCGGCAGCGCGGGGGTCGCCGGGGTTTTGCGCCGGGTGCTCTACGCACTGGAGGAAACCCCCCTCAAGGCCTTCGGCCTCTCCCACTTCATAGTGGCCCGCAAACTGCGCTAGGTTGAGTTGCCGACGACACGTCGGCGACGACGCTATGTACGTACTACTCACCAACGACGACGGTTTCGACTCCGAAGGTCTGCAGGCAGCCAGGGCGGCGCTGGCCAAGGTGGCCGAGGTGGCGGTGGTGGCGCCAGAACACAACTGGAGTGCCACGGGCCACAACCGTACCATGGACAAGCCTCTTCGTGTGACTGACGTGCGTCTCCCCGACGGCGGCACGGCTTTCGTTACCGATGGTACCCCGTCCGATTGCGTCAGCCTGGCTCTGCTTGGCATTCTCGAGCGCAAACCCGACTTGGTAGTGGCCGGCATCAACAAGGGACCCAACTTGGGCGATGACATAACTTACTCCGGCACCGTGGCGGCGGCGATGGAGGCGGCCTTGGGCGGGGTGCCGGCCTTGGCCGTGTCGCTGGCGGACTACTTCGAGTGGGACTTCACCTACGCCGCCAACTTCACAGCCCGACTGGCGTCGACGGTGCACGAGAGGAGCCTGCCGCCCGGTGTCCTGCTCAACGTCAACGTGCCTGCCGTGCCGGCAGAGCGAATCGGGGGCGTCGAGATCACTCGTCTGGGCAAACGCATCTACAGCGACATCCTGGTGCGGCGAGAGGACCCTTTTGGGCGCCCGTACTACTGGCTGGGCGGTGACGCCCCCAAGGGCGTGACTGAGCGAGGCACCGATCTCTGGGCCGTGGCCGAGAACCGCATTTCGATCACACCCATTCACCTCGACCTTACGAACTACCGTCTTCTAGCCACCCTGAGGCGCTGGCAGCTGCAACCCTGAGTGGCTTGTTGCCCGCCTGTCCCCGATGGTATACTGGCCGTGTGCTCGCGCTGCCCCAAGACGCTGGTAGTGGTGAAGGTATGCCGAAGCTGGGAGAAATGCTGCGTGCCGCCCGCCAGGACATGGGCGTCTCTTTGGCCGAGGTGGAGCAGGCAACCAAGATCCGGCGCAAGTTTCTCGTCGCGCTGGAGGAAGAGGACTTCCCCTCTCTGCCGGAAACCGTGTACGTCATCGGCTTCCTCAAGGAGTACGCGCGCTACCTTCGCCTCGACCCCGACCAGACCGCCCGGGTCTTCAAGGAGCAGTCCGGCCGCCGCGATCTGCCCGGCCTGCAGCCAGAGACCCGCATTGTGCGTGAGGCCACGCGGCGCGGCGTCATCAACCCGGCAAACGCCTCGGTGCTTCTCATTTTCTCCGGCGTAGTGCTCTTGCTGATTTTCGGCTACCAGCAGTATCTCCAGCTGCAAGACGCCGTCGGTCCCACTGTCGCCAGCCTACCGTCGCCCACTGTGGCGATTGCCAGCCCCGCGGCGACGCCCGGGATGGCGGTCGTTGAGCCGACTGCCACATTGGCGCCTTCGCCAACGGCCACACAGGCCATCGGGGTGACGGTCGAGTTGCGCATCGTCAGCGACCGTTGCTGGATACGGGCCATCGCCGATGACCAGGTTGTGACCAAGGGCGCGGACCAGGGGGAGATTCTGAATCCCGGCGAGAGCAGGGTGTTTAAAGCCGACCGCTACGTCTTGCTGCGTGTGGGCAACGCCGGCGCCGCCGACGTCACGTTCAACGGGATTCGCGAGGGCACGATGGGCCCGATTGGCGCCGTGCGCGAGAAAGAGTGGCGCAGCCCGACTGTGAGGTAGCGAAACCAGTTATGGTCGTTGGCACTTGCCGCATCATCCTCCGCCTACCGGAGAATCACTCCCTCAAGGGCAAACGGATGGTTATCCGTTCCGTGCTCGCCCGGTTGCGCAACGAGTTCTCCGTTTCCGCGGCGGAGGTCGAGGCGCAAGATGCCTGGCAGCAGGCAGTGCTGGGGCTGGCCTACGTCAGCAACGAGGCTGGCCACGCCCACGAGGTACTCTCCAAAGCGGTCTCCTTTGTGGAGCGCGCCGCCCCCGATGCCGAGCTCTTGGACTTCGAGATCGAAATCCTGTACCCTTTCTAGCAATATGCCCAAGAGCTTCAGCGTCATCAACCTTGGCTGCGCCAAGAACGAAGTCGACGGCGAGGGCCTGCGGCAGGTGCTGCTCGCCGCCGGCCACACCGCCGCCCTTTCCCCCGCCCACGCCGACGTCGTCGTGGTCAACACCTGTGGCTTCATCCAGGCGGCGACTGACGAATCGCTCGCCGAATTGCGCCGCCTGGCGGCGAGCAAACGCCCCGGCCAGATGCTAGTCGCCGCCGGCTGCCTGGCGGAGCGGTTGGGCGCCCAGATCGCGCAGGAAGTGCCTCAGGTAGACGCAGTGCTGGGGACTCTTCGCTGGGGGGAGATTGCCCGCCTCCTGGAGGCGGCCGCCGGTAGTGGTGAGCGTCCGGCCTGGATAGGCGTGGGCACACCCGAGCCCTGTGTGCCCCGCCAGGCGCACGGCGGCTCGGCCTACCTTAAGATCGCCGACGGCTGCAGCGCCGCTTGCGCATTCTGCACCATCCCTGCCATCAAGGGCCCCTACCGCAGCCGGCCGGAAGAGGACATTGTCGGCGAAGCGGCTGCCCTGGCTGCCCAGGGGGTGCGTGAGCTCGTCCTCATCGCTCAGGACAGCACCTACTACGGGCGCGACCGCGGCGAGCGCGGGGCCCTGGTGCGACTGCTGGAACGCTTGCTTGCGGTGACCCCGGCCGTGCCCTGGTTGCGGCTGATGTACGCCTATCCCACCCACCTGGACGGCGACTTGTTGCGGCTGATGGCTGCCGAGCCTCGCCTGGTGCCATACCTCGATCTGCCGCTGCAGCACGCGCATCCCGATGTACTGCGGCGCATGGGTCGGCCGGCGCGCGACCCGCTGCAGTTGGTGGCGGAGCTCAGGCAGGCGGTGCCCGGCCTGACGCTGCGGTCCACCTTCATCGTCGGCTTCCCGGGGGAGAGCGACGCGGAGTTTGGGGCGCTGCTGCGCTTCCTGGAGGCAGTCCGGCTGGAGAGAGTAGGTGTCTTCGCCTACTCGGCCGAGGACGGCACGCCGGCAGCCGAGATGCCGGGTCAGGTGCCCGAGGAAGCCAAGCAGAGGCGCCTGGGCGAGGCCATGCGCCTGCAGCAGAACATTTCGCTGGCGCTCAACCGAGAGCAGATTGGCCGCACGCTGGACGTGCTGGTGGAGGGGCGGGGACGGCTGGAGCGCGGGCCGAGCCGGGGGCACCAGCGCCGTGGCCAGGTGCTGGTCTGCGGCCGCTCCCGCCGCGATGCGCCGGAGGTGGATGGCCTCGTGTTCTTCCCTGGGGCGGCCCAGCCGGGGGACATGGTGCGGGTCCGCGTCACCCAGGCCCTGCCCTACGACCTCGTGGGCCGGCAGCTGGGGTAGGCGCGGCCGAGGGAGACGTTCAGCAGACTACTGGCTGAAGGCGAGCGGAGCGAGGCCTGCAGCGATAGACAGTTTTTGCCTAGCACGCGATTGGAGCGCGGTCCCCGCGTCCGTAGGTTACCTAAGTTGCGGGGACACGGTCGCCCGGCAACAGCGAAATGTCTCGGTCGCGAGGACGCCGTCCCAGCGCCGTTGGGCCGTCTAGGTCGCGGGGACACGGTCGCCCGGCCACAAATGGACCGGGCTGAAGAAACGAAGCCGTCTGAAGCCGGCCAGGGACGTTCCCCAGCCCCCTTAGAGGGGGCTTTGTTTTCCTCAGCCCGGGGCTTGAGCCCCGGGAGACGGTGCGGCATGGTGGTGCATGGGAAACTGCTCACCCCTGGACCCCGCTTGGCCTCCCGCCCACGGACCTATTAAGGGGTCCAGTAAGGCTCCCGGGGACCGCGCTGCTTCTTGGGCCGGCGGGCTGGGCCCTTCTTGCTGGGGCGCGGCAGGTCCTCTTCCTCTCCCGGCGGGCGTGGGGCAGGCCGGGGTTTGCGGACGCCGACCCGCACGGGCGTGCCGCCGTGGCCGGCGGCGTGCTCGCGCAGCTCCCGGTCGTCGCTCACCACTCGCACCTCGCCGGCAGCGCCTGCCACCAGACGCTTGATGACCTCGTCTGCGGTCTCGCCGAAGCGTGAGTAAATGATCCTAACCCGACCCTGGCGCTCGGTGGATTGCCGGGGCTGCCCACCCTTGGCGCCGTCGAAGACCACCGTGAGGTCGTCGTCCCTCAGGGAGGGGTCGACGTTGAGGCGTGAGACGAGCGTGTTGCGCGCCAGTTCGAGACTGCGTTCGGCCAGGCGAGCGTAGTCCGGGCTGCGGTAGATCACGTTATAGCCGTCAACGATGGTCTGTCTGCGCATCCTGGGGTCAGTATAGCTAGCGGTGGCTGTGCTTGTCAAAGCGTCGAGCGTGGAGCTCCCCGCGTCGCGCCGGAGCCAGCTCCGCGGCCCACGTTGCCGGCGGTCTCAACGTGGACTATAATGAGCGGGCAAGGCAGAAGGCCTTTTCTCTTGGGGGCGAAGGGGGCCCGGTGGCTCTCGCGGTCTTCAAAACCGTTGCGGGGCGATGGCATCGTCCTGGGTGGGTTCGACTCCCATGCGCCTCCGCCACCCTGTTTACTGGATCTGGTTTCGGGTGTCCGTCACGTTTCCGGGAGAGTGATCCCGGTGGTAGTAGGCGGTTATCGTGGTCCACCCTCTTGACAGAACTACGGGAGAACGATAACGTAGGCCTAATGTGCTCGTATCCGTTATGTATGCGGGCGCCGTTCTTTCCGGCCCTAGCACCCTCTGGCTCAGGCGATCGTGCAGCAACACGAGACGCCTCAAATCGACATAACGGGAGGTACTACTGTGGCAGACCGGGCGATCAATAGTGCGGTGACCCGCCGCGGCTTCCTGGTGGGGCTGGGGGTCGGCGC
>JAMCYS010000088.1 GCA_023473795.1 Chloroflexota bacterium
GGGAGCACCGCGACGACCAATCTGCGCTGAGAGTCTACCATCGCTCTATCACCATGCGAAATCCAGACTTAGGAATCGGCCACAGTCCTTGTGGGCCACCACTGGCAACGAAAGCGGGCATTCCTCGTAGGGGCGACCGGTGGCGCCATGTCCTGGACCGCGCCGGCTTGCCTGCGCTCGGCAAGGCGGCGGCAAGCCGCCGCACTCCATATTGCACTGGCCCGCGCTCTCGTCGGTCGCCCCCTGGGGATATGCTATCATTCCCCTAGAGGGCGGTGTCCCCGCGACCTTGATAGTCTAAGGACGCGGGGACGGTGAGCGCTGGCCTCTGTCGCTGGCGACCGGAATGAACGGTTTGCCGCCGCACCAAACGCACTTCTTCCAGGAGGGCACATATGGATCTAGGTCTGCGCGACAAGGGGGCCATCGTCGCCGCCGCCAGCCAGGGGATGGGCAAGACGATCGCCCTGGAGCTGGCCCGCGAGGGCGCCAAAGTCGCCATCTGTTCGCGCCGGCGGGAGGCCATCGAGAGCGCGGCGGAAGAGATTCGCCGGGCCACCGGCGCTGAGGTGCTGCCGCTCGTGGCCGACGTGCGCCGGCGAGAAGACATCGAACGGCTAGTGGAGAGTGCGGTCCGGCAATTCGGTCGCCTGGACGTCCTGGTGAACAACGCCGGCGGCCCGCCGCCCGGCTCCTTCGGCGACTTCGACGACGACGACTGGGCCCAGGCCTTCAACCTCACCCTACTGAGCGTCGTGCGCTTGATTCGCGCCGTCTTGCCCCACATGCGAGCTCAGGGCGGGGGACGCATCGTCAACGTGGCCTCGCTCTCCGTCAAGCAGCCGATCGAGAATCTGATCTTGTCGAACGCCATTCGACCCGGGGTGATCGGCCTGGCCAAATCGCTCTCCTTCGAGCTCGCCAAGGACAATATTCTGATCAATAACGTTTGCCCCGGGCGCATCGCCACCAACCGGGTAATCCAGACCGACTCGGCCCGCGCCCAGCGCGAAGGCACGACCCTCGAGGAAATCACGCGCCGGCAGCAGGCCACCATCCCTTTGGGCCGCTACGGCACGCCCGAGGAGTTCGCCAGCATGGTCGCCTTCCTCGCCTCGGCCCGGGCCAGTTACATCACCGGTGCCACCATTCAAGTGGATGGCGGCCTGTTCAGGGGGTTAGAGTAGATGATTCCGCGCAACATTTCGCACGGCCTGCGGCTGCTCGCCAACGGCGTCTTCGTGGTTGCCGCGGCTGCCGACGGCAAAGCCCACGGTTTCACGGCCACCTGGGTTTGCCAGGTGTCCTTCCGCAATCCGTTGCTCACCGTGGCCATTGACAAGGGCCACGACACCTACCAGCTGATCAAGCGTACCGGCAACGCGGTGGTCAACATCCTGCGCTCGGACCAGAAGGACGTGGCCGAGTTCTTCGGGCGTCAGCGGGAGGAACCGCAATCGCCCCACTTCCGCCGCGACGGCGGGCAGGAAACGCCCCTGCTGGCGGATTGCCTGGGGGCCATCCGCTGCCGCGTGATCGGAGAGATGGACGCCCGCGACCACGTGGTGCTGCTGCTCGAGGCCACGGAGGCGGAGGTTTTCGGCGAGGGCACGCCGCTGGTCTACTGGTCGGGGAAGGGCTATGCCTCGGCCACGCCGATGGGCGTCAAGAGCAGCCAGGAAACCAGCCGCGAGGGAGAGTAGGCGGCTCCCAGAAGCGCAAGGCTTCCCCCTACCAATACTACGCGGGTATGGGGCCGGCTACGGTCGACCCCTAGCGACTGTCCAGCAGGGCCTGTCGTCTAGGCGCCGCCCGAGCAGACAGCCCCGCCAAGAGGTTCAGGCGCATGACGACGGCAACCGAGCGCGAGGTGCGCATCCCGGGGGACATCGAACTGGAGGGCGTGCTCCACCTGCCCGAGGGCGTCCGGCCGCTGGGCGGCGTGGCGATCTGCCACCCCCACCCGCTTTACGGCGGTAGCCTGCACCACCCCATGGTGGCCGCTCTGGCGCGAGAGGCAGCCAAGCATGGAGCCGCCGCGCTACGCTTCAATTTCCGCGGCACGGGCGAGAGCGGCGGCGAGCACGGCGAGGGTTTGGCCGAGAAGGCGGACGTGGCGGCCGCCCTGGCCTTTCTGGGCCAGGAGATCAGCGCCTCGGCGGGGCTAGCCCTAGCGGGCTACTCCTTCGGCGCCGCCGTGGCGACGGCTTACGCCGCCGACGAAGTCGCCGGTTACGGGCTCGCCGCGCTGGCCCTCATCGCCCTGCCTGTCGCTTTTCCCGACCTGGAATGGTCCGCGGGCTCCCTGCGACGCGTGCAAGGCACCCCGGTCCTGGCAGTGGTGGGAGAGCGGGACGAGTACGCCCCGCCGGCGGCCGTGGTCCGGGCCCTGGCGGCGCTGGGTGCGCGGGGCAAGCTGCTGTTGGTGCCGGGGGCGGATCACTTCTTCGAGGGCAAGCGACTCGCCGTGGCCGGGGCCGTGACCCGCTTCCTGGCGCAGCGACTGGGAGGGGGCGGTTGAGGCGGCGGGCGAACGCGCCGGGTGGGACTGTCGGGCAGGGAGCCCCGGAGCCGGCCACGGTCGCGCTGCCGGGCGCGGCAGACACCAGCCGGGCGAACCCCCAGGCGGCGCCCGTTGCCGCCCCTGACCTAGCCGTAGTCTGCGACTTCGACGGCACCATCGCCGAGCAGGACGTTTGCCTTTCGCTCCTCGAAACCTTCGCCGGCGATGGTTGGCGACAGCTGGAAGCGGATTACGAGCAGGGGCGCATCGACCTGCCGACCTGCCTCGTGGGCCAAGTGGCCACTTTCGCCGCTCCACTCGACACCCTGGTCGCCTGGGCGCGGCAGAACGCGCGTCTGCGCGCCGGTTTCCCGGAGTTCGTGGCCTTCTGCCGGCAACAGAGCCTGCCCCTGCTGGTGGTCAGCGCCGGCCTCGACTTCTACATCCAGGCCATCCTCGAGCGCGAGGGCCTACAGGACCTCGACGTTACCTGTATCGCGACCGAGGCCCCGGCGGGCAGAGTGCAGGTCCGCCTGCCACTGGCGGGCTATGCCGACCTCGGCTCCCTCTCCGACTTCAAAGAAGTGGTCGTGCACCAGCAGCAGCAACAGGGTCGGCGGGTGGTCTTCGTCGGCGACGGCTCGACCGATTTCAACGCGGCCCGCTCGGCCGACCTCGTCTTTGCCCGGGACAAGCTGCTGGCCCACTGCCGGCGAGAGGGCATTCCGTGTACCCCCTTCGACACCTTCGCCGACGTCCAGGCCCCCTTGGCGGCCCTAAGGACACTGGGGCGCTGAAGCGCCCTACTACGAGCGTCAACGTTTGTAGTAGGGCGCTTTAGCGCCCCCGTTTTCCCCGTTTCCCTGCCCTCTTCCCTCCACCACAATAGAACGCCCGCCCCTCGATGACTGGGGGACGGGCGGGCGTCGCCCGCGGCGCCTTTGCCGCCTGGCTAGGCCGTTCGCCGGCCCACCAGAAGGTTGTAAAGCAGCAAAATAAGCGCCAGCACCAAGAGAATGTGAATCAGACTGCCGCCTATGCTCAAGGCAAAGCCGGCGAGCCAGAAGACCACCAGCAAGACGATGATCGCCCAAAGTAGACTTGCCACTACGGACACCTCCTTACCCTCCCGCCCGCGGGTGGCGGCGAGGCCTCGTCGCCACCCGCGGGCGGTTGTGCCGGCAGAAGGACGCAGGAGACGCGCCAGCTACGTGAACGCGCGCCCGGCCCCAGCGACAGCCTGCCCCTTCCCGTGTCGGGGAGGCGGATTGGGTTCTCTATCTCCTTTTCCTGCTCGGATCGCTAGGTCGGAATGCCGTACTCACGCATCTTGGCATAGAGCAGGCGGCGGTAGATGCCCAGCAGCTTAGCCGCCTGGCTGCGATTGCCCTGGGCCTGGTTCAGGGCCTCCATGATCAGCTGCCGCTCCACCTCCGAGAGTACTTCCTTTAGTGGCACCTGCTGGTGCACCTTCTCCTCGATATTGACGAAGCGCCGCTCCGTCACTGGCGAGAGCACCAGGTGCCGGCTCGTGATCACGTCTCCCTGCGCCAGCACCACCGCCCGCTCGATCGCGTTCTCGAGCTCGCGCACGTTGCCCGGCCAGTCGTGGCGCTGCAGCACCTGCATGGCTTCCTCGGTGATCTTAGCCGGGGGGCTGTCCGGGCCAAAGCGATGCTTGTGCAGGAAGTGCTCCGTCAGGAGCTGGATATCGTCCTTGCGGTCGCGCAACGGCGGCAAATGGAGGTGGATGACGTTCAGGCGATAGAAAAGGTCCTCGCGAAAACGGCCTGCCGCCACCTCGTCGGCCAGGTTCTTGTTCGTCGCCGTCACCACGCGCGTATCCACCTTTACCGAAACGGTGCCACCCACGCGCTCGAACTCCTTCTCCTGCAGCACCCGCAACAACTTCTTCTGCGTGCCCAGCGTCATCTCGCCGATCTCATCCAGGAAGATGGTGCCCTTGTGGGCCAGCTCGAAGCGCCCTTTGCGCTGCACCAAGGCACCGGTGAAAGACCCCTTCTCATGGCCGAAGAGCTCGCTCTCCAGCAAGGTCTCAGGCAAGGCGGCACAGGCCACCTTGATCAGCGGACCCGTGCGGTAGTTGGAGTTGGCGTGGATCGTCTCCGCCACCAGCTCCTTGCCGGTGCCTGTCTCGCCCGTGATCAGGACGGTGGCTTCGCTGCGCGCCACCCGGCCGATGGTCTTGTAGACCTCCAGCATGTTGGCACTGCGGCCCACGATCCGCTCGCTGGGGTCGCGCGCGTCCAGCTGGTTGCGCAGCGCCTTGACCTCCGTGCTGAGCTCCTGGTACTCGAAGTAACGGTTGATCGTCAGCAGAACATCTTCGAGGTCGAACGGCTTCGCGATGTAGTCGTAGGCGCCCAGTTGGATCGCCTTGATGGCGAGACTGGAGCTGCCGAAGGCGGTCATCAGCAGCGTGGGCACCTCCAGCCTCTGGTCTTTCAGCCGCTGCAGCACTTCCATGCCGCTGAGCTCCGGCATGCGGATGTCCATCAGCAGCAAGTCAGGCTTGTTCTCCTCGTCGATGGACTTCAGCACTTCGCGGCCCGTGCGCGCCTCGAAGATGGTGAAACCCTCGTTCTCCAGGAAGCTGCGCAGAAGCGCACGGATGGTAGGATCGTCGTCCGCCACCATGATCTGCTTGCTCGCCGGTTCTTGCCCCATCAGCGCACTCCCCTCACTGCCAGACTGATAAACGCAATCGGTACCTGACCGAGCGAACTCGTGTCTAGCAAGATTATAGAAGAAGGCGGGGGTGAACGCCAACCGTACACTCCGCGACGCGCGCCGTCCTCAGGCTTGACCTCGCTCGTGCAGGCCCGTGGCCTGTCGGGGCAGCTCAGCGGGATAAGGCACCGACAAGCCGCTGCCGGCTGCACAAGCCAATCATATCACGACCGGCCCCGCCCTCTGCGCCCGCGGGCGAGGCCCGTTCTGCTCTGCCAGCCAGGCGCAGGCGGCACTTTAAAAGCATTGGGGCACTTGGCGGCTGGAACCAAGTGCCCCTTGCTAAAGGAGGAAAAAGTGGGGATGAGGCAACTCGCGTTGTGAAAAGTGCTTGGCGCCCCAGGCGCCTCCGCGCTTCCTTATACAGCAGGAAGCGTGCCAACGTTTCGCCCTGCCGCAATGCCACCGCCATAGTAAGCGGCCCGCGGGCCTTGAGGTGGCGTCCGGCGGGCCACAGGGTCTGAAACCGGCCGGCGGAGCCCGTTTCCGGCTCCGGCGCCCTCGCTGGTCGTCGCCAGGCGGGCCCGCGGCGGCTGGCTGCGTCCCGTTTGCCGGCAACCCGCCGGCCCCGCTGTACGCCCACCGTACACTAGCGTACGTCAGCCGTACAGCGGGCGACCACGCCAGGGCCGTGCTTGGCTACCCGGGCTCATCTGTCGAGCGGGTAGGAACGCCACGTCGCCTGCCTGAGGTCCGAGCGAAGTTGGCACGCTTCCTGCGCTGTTCCTTGCTAGAGGCCGGACAAGCACATTCAGCCGCCATAGTTGGCTTGCGGGGGAGGGTCCGGCGCGGAGGATCTGGAGGGGGCATATGCTGAACGGCCACGGAAAAGTCCTGGTTGTCGACGACGATCCCTTCATTCGCAGCCTGCTGGCGGCTTGGCTGCAGGAGGCGGGATACGGGGTAGTGATGGCCGCGGACGGCCAACAGGCGCTCGAGCGCGTGCGGGAGGACCGACCGGACATCATCCTGCTAGATTTGACTATGCCACGTCTCGACGGCTACGCCGTGGTCCGCTGGCTGCGCCAGCGCCCGGAGACACGCGGCCTGCCCATCCTGGTCGTCTCGGCCGACGTACGCGCCCACCAGAAGCTCGCGGGGCTGCGGGTAGAGGGCATTCTCAGCAAGCCGTTCGACCTGGACGAGGTGCTAGATAGGGTCCAGGAGTACGTGCCGCGACATACCACCAAAGCCGCCGTCTAGCCTACGGCAGAGCCCACCAGGGCCGCCCGCAGAGCCAGGGCATCGCGCACCGCTTGTGCCTCAGCGTCGTTATTGAAGTAGGCGAAGACATCTCGCCCACCGTCGCTGAGGTTCTTTATTGCCTCGACCCACGGCGCCAGCCCGCCCGCCCCGTACTCGCCCACGTACCTGCCGCTGGCGCCGTGGAAGCGTAGATAGGCGAAGGGCGCCGTCACCACGAGCGGCGATTCCAGGCGTGGGTAGTCATGCGTGCAGAAGGCCACCCCCCACGTCGCCAGCAGGTCGTAAACCGGCTCGGCGTACCAGCTGGCATCCCGGAACTCCACCGCATAGCGCCATCCGGGCGGCAGTGCGGCCAGGAACCGCCCCAGCAGCTCGTCGTCACGGCGCAGGCCAGGCGGCAGCTGGCAGAGAATCGGCCCTAGCTTGTCGCCCAGGAGCGCGGCACGCCCCACGAACTGCGCCAGCGCCTCTTCGACGCCAACCAGGCGCCGGTAGTGGGTGATCAGCCGGCTCGCCTTAACGGCAAAGAGAAAACCCGGGGGCGTCTCCTCGTACCAGCGGCGTAGGGAGCTCTCGGAAGGCAAGCGGTAGAACGAGCCATTCAGCTCCACCGTCGAGAAGAAACCGGCGTAGTAGGCCAGCCAGCGGCCCTGCCCCAGCCCCGGCGGGTAGAAGCGGCCCCGCCAGTGGGCGTATGACCAGCCGGAGGTGCCAACCCAGGGATGGCCTTTGGACCGAGCAAGTTCGCCCATGCTATACTCCCCGCGGCCTTACCTTGAGAATAGCACAAGGAGCCAGGCAATGAGCCCTTCCCCGAACCTACCCGCTGCGCCCTCGAACTGGCAGCATCGCTCCGTGACCGTGGCGGAGAACGGCCTGGTGGCATCGGCCTCCCAGTTGGCCACGTTGGCCGGCCTCGACGTGCTGCGCGACGGCGGCAACGCCGTGGACGCGGCCATCGCCGTAGCCGGCGTGCTCGACGTCACTTTGCCTATGATGACTGGCCTGGGCGGCGACGTCTTCCTGATCGTCTACCTGGCCAAGGAGGGCCGCCTGGAGGCGCTCAACGGCAGCGGCATCTGCGCCTATGCCGCCGACCGCGAATACTACATAAGCCGGGGCTTCCAGAAGATGCCTCTCAGCGGCGTGCACTCCGTGGCCGTGCCGGGGGCGGTGGACGCCTACGTCACCGCCCTGCGGCGCTGGGGCACGCGACCTCTGCGCGAACTCTGGCAGCCCGCCATGCATTACGCCCAACACGGCTTCCCTCTGCCGGAGATCACCGCCCGCCGGTTCGCCGAGACCGAGCCCGAGCTCGCCCAGTCGCCCAGCGCCGCCCGGGTCTATCTGCCCGGCGGCCGGGCGCCCCGGCCGGGCCAGCTCTTCCGCCAGCCCGAACTGGCAGAGAGCCTGCGGCAGGTGGCCGAGGGCGGGCGCGAGGCCTTCTACGCGGGCGACCTGGCCAGGCGTCTAGTGGCGGCAATACGTGGGGCGGGCGGACTGCTCGGCGAGCGCGAGTTCGCCGAGCACCACTGCGACGTCTATACACCGCTCAGCACCGACTACCGCGGTTACATCGTGCACGAGACCGCGCCCCCCTCGCAGGGGCTCATCGTCCTGGAAGAGATGAACATCGTGGAGGGCTTCGATCTGGCGGGGCTCGGCTTCCAGAGCGCCGAGTCGATTCACGCCATGGTCGAGGCTAAAAAGTTGGCCTTCGGCGACCGCCTGGGCTTCACGCGCGACCCGCGCTTCGGTCCGGTGCCGCTCAAGGGCCTCCTCTCCAAGGAGTACGCCGCCCTGCGGCGCCAGCTGATCGACCCCGAGCGGGCGATGGAAGGGCAGGTCGCCGGCGACCCCGCGCGCTTCGACGGCGACACCACCTACTTCGCGGTCGTGGACAAAGACGGCAACTGCGTTTCCTTCATCGAGAGTCTCTCCGCCGCCTTCGGCAGCAAGTTCGTGGCCGGCGACACCGGCATCCTCCTCAACAATCGGGCCGGGCGCGGCTTCAGCCTGGAGGCGGGGCATCCCAACGTGATCGAGCCGGGCAAGAAGACCATGCACACCCTCAACGCCTATATGGTGACCAAGGACGGCCAACCCTGGCTGGTGGGCGGCACGCCCGGCGGCGACCAGCAGCCCCAGTGGAACCTGCAGATGACCACCGCTCTGATTGACTACGGGCTTAACGTACAGCAGGCCGCGGAGGCGCCGCGCTGGCACAGCTTCCCGGGCACCGATCCGGCCAACGCGGACCAGCCCCTGCAACTGCGCGTGGAGAACCGCGTGCCGGCGGCGGTGCGTCGCCGCCTGGCCGACAAAGGGCACGACGTTAAGACCATTGGCCCCTGGGCCGCCGGCTCGGGGGTGCAGCTGATCGCAATAGACCAGGCGACGGGCCTGCGCCAGGGTGGCTCCGACCCCCGCGTTGACGGCTGCGCCCTGGGGTACTAGGGAACTGCCGCCACATTGCCAACTTGATTGGTTCCTATCTCAGTCGTTTGGCATCCACCACTCGCCCGGCCGCAGGACGATGGCCTTGGTCTTTGGCTTGCCGTCAACCGCCATCGTCTCCAGCAGGCCGAGAAACGCCCGGACGTCGTCGCAGTCCGGGTCTAGGAAGTGGCAGGGGATGGCATACTCGGCCTGCAGCCACTGGCAGGCCAGGGCGGCCTCGTAGGGCGTCATTTCGCCGGTAACCACGCGGGCGTCCCCGGCTTTGGCCGAGTCGGGCAGGGAGACGTGCACGAGCACGACGTTCGGCCTGTACACCTCGCCGATAAGCCGCAGGTCGCCAAACAGGGCGGTGTCGCCCATGTGATAGATGCGCGTCTGGTCGTCGGCATAGACGATGAAGCCCATCGGGAAACCCGTGGCCCAGCGGCCGTCGGCTAGAAGCGCTCGCGAGGTGTGGCGGCTTTCGACCGGCCGGATGCGCAGGCCGCGGAAGTCCACTCCCAGACCCTAGGCCACGGACAGGACCTGCTCCGCCGGCACCCCCTGCGAAACCAGCGCCTCCTCGACCTCGGGCCCGCAGACGACCGGGCAGCCAAACCGCGAGGCGCTCTTGGCCGAGTCGCCGATGTGGTCCCAGGCGCCGTGGCTGACGAGGACGAGGTCGGCCTTGTCCAGGTCCGCCGAGCGCACGGGGCTCACCTCGCTGGCGTCGAGGTAGGGGTCGATGATGATCCGCAGCCCTCCTTCCGTGACGATCTCGAAGGAGGCGTAGCCCAGGAACCGTATCTGAGTCGCCATATCACAGCCCCTTTCGCGGGCAAGCAGAAGCGGCAGCCGGACCTAGGCGCTGCCTCGTTCCCGCAGGCGCGGGTCGAGTGTCAAGCGCAGCGCGTCGCCCAGTATGTTGAGTGACAGCACGGTCACGAAGATGGCCACACCTGGGAAGAACGACAGGTACGGCGCCCTGTCCATGTACTGGTAAGCCTGGCGCAACATCGAGCCCCAGCTGGCGTTGGGCGGCTCGATGCCCAAACCAAGGAAGCTCAGCGCCGCCTCGACGATTATCGCCTGGGCGATCATCAGCGATGACTGCACGATAACCGGCGCCGTCACGTTGGGCCAAACATGCACCAGAATGATGCGCCACGGCTTGGCGCCCAGCACGCGAGCGGCGGTGACGAAGTCGCGCTCGCGCACTGAGAGGGCCTGGCCGCGCACGAGGCGCGCGAAAGCGGGAGTGAACACTACTCCGATGGCGATCATCGCGTTGATCAGGCCCGGACCCAGACTGGCGGCGATGGCCAACGCCAGCACCAGGGTGGGGAACGACCAGAGGGTGTCGACCAGGCGCATTAGGATATCGTCGACCAGGCCGCCGAGGTAGCCCGCGAGCAACCCGACGGTCACCCCCACCGTCATTGCGAATCCGACCGACACAATGCCCGCCAGCACGGCGACCCGCGCCCCAAAGATGATGCGACTGAGCACATCACGGCCAATGTGGTCGGTGCCCAGAAGGTGGGCAGCGCCGGGCGAGGCCAGAATGCCGGCCGCCTGCATCTTGTTCGGGTTATAGGGGGCTATCAAGTCGGCGGCGATCGCCAGGAGGAGCACGATCGACACAACCGCCAGGCCAAAGCCAGCCCCGCGTGTGCGCAGCGTCCTGCTCAAGAGAGCCGCTAGCCGCTTACGCTGGTTGGTTTCGCGCCAGTCGCGTGTCGACGCTTGCGCAGTGAATTCAGCCACTTCTTCGCCCCCCTTCTACGAGTAGCGGATGCGCGGGTCGAGGTAGGCGTAGACTAGGTCGGTGATGAGGTTGGCGATGAGGACCGACACCGCCATGATCAGGACCACGCCCTGCAGCATAGGGAAATCGCGGAAGAAGATCGAGTCGGCCGCCAGCCGCCCCATGCCCGGCAACGCGAATATAGTCTCCACGACCACCGACCCGCCGAAGAGGCGGCCGATCTGGAGGCCGATCACGGTTACCACGGGGATCATCGCGTTCTTGAGGGCGTGCCGGAAGATCAGAGCCCCTTCGGCCAGTCCCTTGGCCCGTGCGGTCGTTATGTATTCATGCTGCAGCACCTCGATCAGAGACGATCGCACTTGCCGCATGGTGACGGCATTTAGCGCCATGCCCAAGGAGATTGCCGGCAATAGCATCGACCTAATGCTTGGCCAGAGGCCAACCGACGGCGAGACGTAGCCCGAGGGCGGCAGCCAGCCCAGCCACACGGCGAAGATATAGATCAGCAGGATCCCAAGCCAGAACTCAGGGATGGCGACACCACCGATGGCCAGCACCGTGCCGACGCCATCAATCTTGGAGTTCGGTTTGGCGGCTGAGATGATCCCGGCGGGAATGGCGACCAGCAGGGCAATCGCGAGGGCCATCGCCATTAGCTGCAAGGTGACCGGCAGACGAGCGCCCAGCCCCTCCAGCACCGGTTCGCGCGTGCGCACCGAGCGGCCCAGGTCACCCTGGACGGCGCGGGCCACCCACAGCCCGTACTGCACCGGGACCGGCTGGTCCAGGCCGAGCTCCTTGCGCATGGCCTGGTAGGCCACCTCGTCGTGGATGTTGCCTTCGCCCAGGAAGGCCAGCGCAGGGTCACCCGGCAGGAGCAACGTGATGGCGAAGACTACTACCGTGACCAAGAAGATCACTGGCACGAAGTAGGCTACCCGGCGTAGCAGATACTGTGTCATGTCGTGATGGCCTCCGCTCGCTTTGCAGTCAGTCGGTCAACCGGATCTCCAGCCGGTGAGAGAGATCGTGCAGGTGAGCCCGGGCACCTACCGGCGTCCCTATCACCCACGCTCCTGCGTGGGCCGCCCCGAAGACCGCGGGGTCCCCCATTTTGTGCCGGGAAAGGGAATCGGTCCGCCTACTTTTTCAGCCAGGCCGCGCGGAAGTCCGGCACCTGGTAGTTCATGCCCATGCCTTGCAGATCCTTGCGATAAGCGGTTACCAGGGGCATCTGGATGCCTGTGCCCAGGTAGGCGCGCTCCTGGATGAGGGTGAGCACTTGCTTGTAGATCTCATGGCGCTTCTTCTCGTCTTGCGTCGAGGCGCCCTCGTTCATCAGGCGGTCGATGTCTTTG
The DNA here is from genome assembly GCA_023473795.1 of Chloroflexota bacterium. Lineage (GTDB taxonomy): Bacteria > Chloroflexota > UBA6077 > FW602-bin22 > JAMCYS01 > JAMCYS01. The sequence continues at coordinate 12,029 of JAMCYS010000088.1, forward strand.
TCGCAGAACTGCGCCCAATTTGAGCTGCCGCCGCACCTGATGCGAACCCCCAGTAGGTCCGGATCGACGGTAGTGACGAAAGTGCCCCGCCAGAAGCACGACTGGAAATTCTTCGCCCGCACGGCGTCGATCCACGACAGCCGTTCCTGGGCCACTAGCTTGGTCTTGATACCCACCGCCGACCACATCTGCTGCACGAACTCGCCGATGGTGTTCTCCGGCTCGCGGGCGATCACCTTCAGCTCGATCTCCACCCCGTTGGGGTAGCCGGCCTCCGTCAACAGTTGCTTCACCTTGGCCGGGTTGTATTCGTTCTTCGGAATGCTCTCGTCGTAGCCCAACGAACCCTTGGCCCAGTCCGGGTAGAAGTGCGGCGTGCCCACGCCGAAGCCTAGCGCCTTAGCCATACCATCGCGGTCGATGCCCATCAGCGCGGCCTGGCGCACGCGCACGTCGCTGAACGGCTTCGCCTCGGTGTTGAAGCCGACCATGAAGTACACCTGCCCGGCCCAGGGCATCTCGACTATGCCCATATTGGGATCGGCCTTGATCGCGGCCACATCCTTGGTCGCCACCCACTCCAGCACCTGCACCGTTCCGGCCTTCATATCGGTCAGCGCCACCGTGGGGTCGGGCACGTAGCGGCCGACGAAACCGTCGAGGTAAGGCAGCTGCTTGCCATCGGCCCCTTTCTCGAAGTAGTCGGGGTTGCGGTCCAGAATCAGGCGGTCGTCGGTAACCCACTGCTTGAATTTAAAGGCGCCGGTCCCGACCGGCGCGCGAGCGAAACCGTCGTCTCCTAGCTTGTCGTGCGCCACCTTAGACATCATGTGGATGCGTGCGCCAACGACGAAGGCCATGCTGCGCAGGAAGGCTGGATTGGGGACCTTCAGCTTCAAGACCAGGGTGTTCTTGTCGGCCGCCGTGGCGGTGTCGAGGTCCACTAACTGGGTCTTCTTCTGAGACTTCTCGTGGTCGCGCGCTCGTAACAGGTTCCAGGCGGCAACCTCGGCCGTGAAATCGCTGCCGTCGTGGAACTTAACGCCCTGCTTGAGCTTCAACTCGATGGTCTTGGGATCGGGTTGGCTCCAGGATTCCGCTAGGTCGGGCACCAGCTTGTGCTCCCACGTCTTGGCATCCACCAGCTCGAAACGGACCAGCCCATTGTACATAGCCTCGTAGCCGGTCATGTACTGGATGGTCGTCAGGTGGGGGTCCATCGTGGGGTAGGTCCAGTTCAGCGCCTGCGTCACCGTACCACCCCGCGTGATGGCGGAGGAAGGCTGAGCCGCGGCTGTGGTACCTGCCGGTTTGGCCGCCGGAGGAGCGGAGGTAGGGGCAGGCGCCGGGGTGGCCGGCGCACAGGCGGCCAGGAGCGGCACCGCCGCAATGGCGGAGAGCCTGAGGAATCCCCGTCGGGTCAGAGGCAGCCCACTTGAAGCCCTATTCGTGTCCACTTCTCGTCTCCTACGTGTTGTTAGGACTAGGGTGCTTAGCCGGAATGCTGCTGGTGTTATAGCTCAGTCGTTTCGGCCCAGATTACCGGCATATAGCCATCTAGCCGGGGGCCTACATACTCCCTCCTTCCTGTATGGCGAGGCAGGCGGTGGCGGCTCATTACGTCAGGTGCTCGCAACGGTCGGCAATCATCACGGCATACGGTCGGCGTTTCGCCAGCGTGCCCAACCCGGCAATCGCCGGCTGTCATCCGTTCATCAGACAAAGGGTACGCCACGCCGATGTGAAACCGCGGCTGAGCCGGGGCGGCAGCGCCCCGAGAGTATAGGTAGGAGAACCGGCTGTGGGCCGGCCGTGGTCCAGTAGGAACTTCGGCAGCAACTGCAGTGACTGAAGGCTGTCCTGTTCTCTCGCTCTTGCATAGTATTGTAAGCTGCATTCGTGGTGAGCGCAATCTCGTTCGGACCGTGCCGCAACCCGCCCGTCGGTGTTGGGTTAGGCACTTCAACTCGGCAGGCGCAAAGGCAAGCCACCGCGCGGTCGTCACGGAACGCAAGGCACGCGGCAACGGTTCAACTGCTATGCGCTTCCCCTCTCGCGCAGGCGCGGGTCGAGCGCCAGGCGTAAACCATCACCCAGCAGGTTGAGCGAGAGCACGGTGATGAAAATGGCCGCGCCCGGGAAGAGCGACAGCCAGGGCGCTCGCTCCATGTACTGGTAGCCGGTCCGCAGCATCGAGCCCCAGCTGGCCTGCGGCGGCTCGACCCCCAGACCCAGGAAGCTCAGCGCCGCCTCGACGATGATCGCCTGCGCCACCATCAAGGACGATTGCACGATGATCGGACCGATCACATTCGGCCAGATGTGCCGCAACATTATGCGCGATGGCCCGGCGCCCAGCACTCGCGCCGCTGTGACAAAGTCGCGCTCGCGCACCGAGAGCGCCTGCCCCCGCACCAGCCGTGCAAAAGCCGGCGTGAAGACCACGCCGATGGCAATCATCGCGTTAATCAACCCCTGGCCCAGGCTAAAGGCAATGGCCAGCGCCAGCACCAGGGTGGGGAACGACCAGATGGCGTCGACGAGACGCATCAGCACGTCGTCCACCCAACCGCCCCAATATCCGGCTACCAGGCCAATAGTCACGCCCAGGGTGAGGGCAAAGCCGACCGAGACCAAGCCTGCCTCCACCGCCACCCGCGACCCGAAGATGACTCGACTCAGCAAATCGCGCCCCAGGTGATCCGTGCCAAACCAGTAGGTGCCGCTGGGTTGCAGCAACACGCTGCCCCGCGGCACGTTGGGGTCGTAAGGTGCTACCCAGTCGGCGGTTGCCGCCAGGAAGATCACCAGCAGCACCACGGCCAGGCCGAAGCCGGCGCCACGGGTCTTGAGGATCTGAGATATCAGCCCCAGGAAACGAGCGCCCAGGGAGCGCTCGCGGTATCCAGAACGCGGCCCTTCCGAGGTAATCGCAGCCATAGTTCGCGACCTCCTAGGCGTAGCGGATGCGCGGGTCGAGGTAGGCGTAAAGCAGGTCGGTCAGCAGGTTGAAGAGCAGCACCGCCCCCGCCATCACCAGCACTACGCCCTGCAACATCGGAAAGTCGCGAAAGAAGATCGAGTCCGCCGCCAGTCGCCCCATTCCGGGCAGGGCAAATATCGTCTCCACCACCACGGCGCCGCCAAAGAGCCTGCCAATCTGCAGGCCGATCACCGTCACCACCGGGATTAGAGCGTTCTTCACGGCGTGGTCGCGCACGACCGCTGGCTCAGCCAGCCCCTTGGCCCGCGCCACGACGACGTACTCCTGCTGGAGCACCTCCAGCAGAGAAGCGCGCACTTGGCGCATCGTCACGGCGGTTACGGTGGTGCCCAGAGCAATTGCCGGCATGATAATTGACTGCAGGCTAAGCCAGAGCCCGGCCGAGAGAGGCACGAAGCCAGAGGATGGCAGCCAGTGCAGCAACACGGCGAAGACGTAGATCAGGACGATGCCCAGGAAGAACTCGGGGATGGCCACGCCGCCGATGGCCAGGACCGTCCCCACCGAGTCTAAGAGAGAATTCGGCCTCGTCGCGGAGATTATGCCCACCGGAATGGCAACGATGAGGGCGAAGAAGAGCGCCACTACGGTGAGCTCTATAGTCACCGGCAATCGTGCTTGCAGACCCTCAACGACGGTTTCGTGGGTACGAATGGAACGACCCAGGTCACCGTGCAATGCCCGGCCCAACCAGTTGGCGTACTGAACGGGGACGGGCTGATCGAGGCCGAGCTCCGCGCGCATGGCCGCGTAGGCCACTTTGTCCTGGCCCATGGCGTCTCCCAAGAAGGCCATCGCCGGGTCGCCAGGCAGCAGCATAGTGATAGAGAAGATGACGACGCTGACCAGGAAGAACACAGGCACGAAGTAAAGCAGCCGCCGCAGAAGATACTTCCCCAAGGTAGGCGCCTCTCTTCCCGCCACCCGGAGGGCGGGGAGGATGATGAGACCTGGTTGTTCTGACGCCGCCCGTGGGCGGCGTCAGAACACGGGATCAACTGGGAGCAACCAGAGTGTCGCCCTACTTCAGCCAGGTCGCGCGGAAGACGGGCGACTGGAAGTCGAACTCCTGGTTCTGCAGCTCGTTGCGGTAGGCCGTCAACAACGGCACGCCGATGCCCGTGAAGACGTAGGCCTGCTCCTGAATAATGCGGTAGGCGTTGCTGTAGGCCGCCTGGCGCTTGGCGTTGTCCGAGGTCGACCCGCCCTCGGTCATGTACTTGTCCACGTCCTGGTTGCACCACTGCGCCCAGTTGCCGGCGCTGCCGCACTTGAAGGCGTTGTCCAGGGCCGAGGGGTCGACAACGGACGAAGCAAGATTGCCCCGCCAGAAGCACGCCTGGAAGGAGTTGGCCCGCACCTGGTCGATCCAGGCCAGGCGCTCCAGCGCCACCAGCTTGGTCTTGATGCCGGCCTGCGTCCAGCTGTTCTGCATGAATTCGCCGATCGTCTGCTCGGGCTCGCGGGCGATGATCTTCAGTTCGATCGAGATGGTGCCGTCGGCGTAGCCCGCTTGCTGCAGCAACTGCTTGACCTTGGCCGGATCGTAGGGATACTTCGGATGGTTTTCGTCGTAGCCCAGGATGCCCGGGCCCCACTGCGGCCAATAGTAGGGCACGCCCACGCCATAGCCCAGGGCCTTGGCCATGCCCTCACGGTCGATGGCGTAGTTGGCCGCCTGGCGCACGCGCACGTCGTCGAACGGCTTGGACTTGCTGTTGTAGCCGCCGTAGAAGTAGATCTGGCCGGCCCACGGCATCTGCCAGAGGGTGAGGTTGGCGTCGGCCTGAACCGCGGCGACGTCTTTGGTCGGGATCCACTCCACCATCTGGGCCGTGCCCGAGCGCACGTCGTTCAGCGCCACCGTGGGGTCGGTGACGTACCTGAAGACCACACCGTCGAGGTAGGGCAGGGGCTTGCCGTCGGCGCCGTTCTCGAAGTAGTCGGGGTTCTTCTCGCAGATGACCCTGTCGTCGGCGATCCACTGCTTGAAGCGGAAAGGCCCGGTGCCGACGGCGTTGCGCTGGCACCACTCCTCGCCGTTCTTGTCATAGGCAACCTTCGACAGCATGCGCACCTTGTGGCCCCAGGCGAAGGCATGCAGGCGCATGAAGCCCGGGCTCTCCGTCTTCAGCTTGATGCGCAGAGTGCTCTTGTCTACGGCGACTACGTCCTCGACCGCGGCTTGCAGCTGCGCCTTGTGCTGCTGGCCCTTGGGATGGTCGCGCTCGCGCAGGATGTTCCATTTCGCCACTTCGGCGTCGAAGTCCGAGCCGTCGTGGAACTTGATCCCCTTCTTCAGCTTGAAAACGACGGACTTCGGGTCGGGCTGCTCGAAGGACTCCGCCAGGTCTGGCACTACCTTGAAGCTCCAGGTCTTGGCGTCGACCAGCTGGAAGCGGACCAGACCGTTGTACATCGCCTCCATGCCGGGCATCTCCGGCTCGGAGATCAGGGCAGGGTCCAACGAAGCGTAGGTCCAGTTCTTGGAGGCGATCACCTGTCCGCCCCGCTTGATGGCGGCGGGAGCCGGAGTGGCCGCTGTGGCGGCAGTCGCGGCCGGCGCCGGGGCGGGAGCGGTGGTGGGGGGCGCCGTTTGGCCGGCCGGCTTCTCGATGGGCGCGGCCGTGGCGGCCGGCGCCGGGCTGGCCGGCGTAGCCGGCTGCGAGCAGGCGGCGAGGAGCGGGAAGACGCTCACGCCTGCGAAACCGAGGAACTGCCGGCGCGTCACGGGCAGCCGGGGCTGGCTCTTGTTCGTTTCCATACTTCTCCTCTGTGTCTCATCCGAGGAATGGGACGCCGATGGTACACCCCAAGGAAACGATGGCCGGCGCGCCGTGGCGCCGCGCCCTACCTCTATTGTGCTCTCGCCTCCGCCTACCTCCTTCCAGAGGACAGGCCGCGGGCCATCCCTACCCGTCCCTGTCTCTTAGCGATGCTGCTTGATCGACCCTCCTGCCACTATTATATGCCTTCCGCCCGGCGGCAGAAAGCACGGCAGAGGGAGAGAGCAAGCCCCCCGCGGACCTGCATCATCGCGGGGGCTACACGGACTCTAACCGGCGAGTCGGCTTACCAGGGCTGCAGCGGCAGGGCGCCGTGCTGTTCCACCAGCTCCGAAATGCGCTCCACTCGTTCGATGAGCGAGCGGGGCATCACGTTGTCGGCCACGCCCAGGATCACTGCGTCGCCGGGGGCGATGGCCCGGAAGACGCCGCGCATGTATTCCTCGAACTCCGCCTCGGGGAAGGTCTCCTCGAGGACGACCGAGGGCACGCCGCCCCAGATGATGACGTCGGTGCCGTACACCTGCCGCGCTTCCTCGAGGGTCACGCTCACCATCGGCGCCGTGCAGAAGCACTCCGCCATGTCGAAGCCTGCCTCTTTGCTCGGCACCAGGACGGCCTGCGAGTCGTCGTCGGCGTGCCAGGCCAGCTTCTTGCCGTTGGCGTGCAACAACGCGGAGAAGTCCTTGTAGTATGGGGTGATGTACTGGCGGAAGAGGTGCGGCGGCGTCATCTGCGTGTCGAAGTGCAAGCCGTGCAGGATCAGCCGCGCCGGCGATTTGGCCACCATGGGCCACATCCGCTCCCTCTCCACCTCGGTCATCACCTGCATCAAGTGCTCGAATTCGGGCAGGTGGTCCATCATGTGGTAGAAGACGTTGTTGTAGCCGATCAGGTTGAGCTGGAGGTAATGGAACGGGCAGTCGCCGGACGACACCATCGGGTAGCCCTCGTCGCCCACCTGGCGCTCGTAGTCCAGATACGCCTCGTAGGTCGGATCGTAGTACGTGTGCTCGGCGACGTACTCCCAGACCTTGTAGTCCTCGACGCTCCTGATGGGGTGCTCGAGCGGCAGGCCGTCCTCGCTGCGCCCCTGCAAGTACTCCGACCTGATCTTGCCGTAGGTGACTTCACCGTAGGGCGTGATGAAGCGCTGCCGGGTGGCGCCGGGCACCTTCTCCTCCACCACGTCCATGCCCTCGTAGCGCACCTTGTAGACTTTGCCGTCGCGGGCCGGGTCGCCACTGCGAATGGCCTTGGCGATCTCCAGCTCGCTCATGCCCTGGAAGCGCTCGGGCATGTTACCCTCGGTCGTGCGGGCGTAGTACCAGAGCCGGATGCGCGCGATCCAGGGCAGGCGATCCGGCCGCTTGCCTTCGAGCACGGCGAGCACGCGCTCGCGGTTAGTCATCATGTCGGTCCTTCCTCCTGAACAGACGATGCTGTCGCAGTCGTATCTTATCGATTCCCTGCCGGCAAGACGGCCATGGCATCGCCGTCCGTGCGCTCCTGGCGCCGGCAACCTTGGCCAAAAGGGTCTAAGAGACTACGTGAGTATAGGGCCTCTGGCATAAATGCCAGTAGTAGGTACCTGCCCTGAGCGAAGCGAAGGGATGCCGGCTGAAGCTGCGCTCGGCCATTCATAGCTTGTCCCTCACCCCAGGAGGGACCCTTACCCCGTCCTGCAAGGCGCGGAGCTCAATTCATGGCAGAGTCGGAATTATCGCGCACCCTAAGTGAATCGAGGCCTCTGGCGGAACCGCCAGAGGCCTCGTCTTGCTTAGTAGTCCGCGGTGCTCGTGCCCACCAGGTCGGGCGACGACGGCACGGCGCCCTCGGTGACCCTGATGCAAGCTACCCAGTGGTCGGGCTCCACCTCGCGGAACTGAGGCTCGACCTTGGCGCAGTCCTCGATGGCGATGGGACAGCGGGTGCGGAAGCGGCAGCCCGAGGGCGGGTTGACCGGGCTCGGCACGTCGCCCTTGAGAATGATGCGTTCCCGCTTGGCCTCCACGTCCGGGTCAGGGATCGGGCGAGCCGAGAGCAGGGCCTTGCTGTATGGGTGCAGGCCCTTGCGATAGAGCGTGTTGCGGTCGGCCAGCTCCACGATCTTGCCCAAGTACATCACCGCCACCCGGTCGGAGATGTGGCGCACCACCGACAGGTCGTGGGCGATGAAGAGGTAGGTCAGCCCCAGCTGCGACTGCAGGTCCTCCAGCAAGTTGATGATCTGGGCCTGGATGGAGACGTCAAGGGCCGAAACCGGCTCGTCGCAGACGATGAAGGCCGGCTCCACCGCCAGGGCGCGGGCGATGCCGATGCGCTGGCGCTGGCCACCCGAGAATTCGTGGGGATAGCGGTTGGCAAAGTAGGGAGCCAGACCCACCAGGTTGAGCAGATCGCGCACCCGTTCGGTGCGGGCCTTGCCTGAGGCCAGACCGTGAATGTCCAGCGGCTCGGCGATGATGTCGCCCACGGTCATACGTGGGTTCAAAGAAGCGTAGGGGTCCTGGAAGATCATCTGCATGCGGCGGCGCACCTTGCGCAGCTGCTCGCCGCCGATCTTGGTCAGGTCCTGACCCTCAAACATCACCTTGCCCGCCGTGGGCCGGTAGAGCTGGAGGATTGCCCGGCCGCAGGTGGACTTGCCGCAGCCCGACTCGCCCACCAGACCGAGCGTCTCGCCGCTGCGAACGAAGAAGTCTAGCCCGTCGACCGCCTTCACGGCGCCGTACTGGCGAGAGATGATAATGCCTCTGGTGAGGGGGAAGTGCATCTTCAGCCCCTCGACCCGCAGCAGGACTTCGCCTTTGTTTATCTGGCTCATCAGTTCTTAGCCTCCGCGGGGCAGTAGCCCATATCCGCCCAACAGGCAGTGACGTGATTGGGCTCGATCGTTTTGTACTGCGGCAGCTCGCGGTGGCAGACATCCAGCGCGATGCGGCAACGGGGCGAGAACGGGCAGCCCTTGGGCAGATCGATCAAGTCGGGCGGTGCGCCGTCGATCGGGATCAAGCGGGTCTTGGTTGCCTCGTCCAGACGGGGCACCGCGCGCAGCAGGCCAAGCGTATAGCCGTGGCTCGGGCGGTGGAAGATGTCGCGCACAGTGCCAGTTTCGACGATGCGCCCGGCGTACATCACGTTGATGCGGTCGCAGAGGCCGGCCACGATGCCTAGGTCGTGCGTGATCCACAATACCGCCGCGTTGGTCTCACGGCGTAGCCGGCGCACCAGATCGATGATCTGCGCCTGGATAGTCACGTCCAGGGCGGTCGTCGGCTCGTCGGCGATCAGTAGGCGCGGGTTGCAGGAGAGCGCCATCGCGATCATCACGCGCTGACGCATGCCGCCCGAGAACTGGTGCGGGTAGTCGTCGACGCGCTCTGCCGCCGAGGGTATGCCCACCATCTTCAGCAGATCGATGGCCCGGGCCCGCGACTGGCTGCCCGACATGCCCAGATGCAGCTCCAGACTCTCGGAGATCTGGCGGTTAATGGTCAACACCGGGTTCAGCGAGGTCATCGGGTCCTGGAAGACCATGGCAATCTTGGCGCCGCGCACCTTGCGCATGCCTTCGTCGTTCAGGTTCATCAGGTTCTGGCCGTCGAACATTACGGCGTCGGCCTGGATCTGGCCCGGCGGGCAGGCGATGAGCCGCATAACTGACAGCGCGCTCACGGTCTTGCCCGAGCCCGATTCGCCCACGATGCCCAGCGCCTCACCCTCGCTCAAGTCGAAGGAGACGCCTTCGACGGCCTTGACCACGCCGTCGCGCGTGTGGAAATAAGTCCGCAGGTTCTTGACCTGAAGGAGAGGGGGTTTACCAGCCACTAAGATGCACCTCGCTCTCTGTAGCTTTGCCGCGGCTCTTGCCGCCGTCCATCGCCCTGCGTGCCACAAGTCCAACCAGCCACAAGGTAAGGGGCAGCGCCGCCCATCGTTCGCCACCGCGACTTCGTGGTCGCCGGCAGCCCGTGAATCGTCTGGCCCCGTCCGCCAAGGGTAGTACCCATCCGCCTAGTTCGCCGCCAGACATCGGTCCAGAACGCGCCTAGTATATCATCTAAGCGCAAGTGAGTATATAGGGTCTGGGCGGCGCGCCGCGGCGTGCCGCCCAGACTACCTAGCACATCGGCGGCCTTTCGACCATCCTCTTCAAGCGCTCGACGTTCCGCCGCAGGGACTCCAGCTCCCTGTTCTTGCCGTTCGGGTCCTCCAGGGCCTGGTAGATGATGCCGCCCTCGCACTGGGCCGGCACCGGCCACTCCGCCAGATGGCAGACGGTCGGTACCACGTCCACCAGGCGCACCACCCGCTCTATCTCCACGCCCTGCTTGATCCCCGGCCCGGCCAGGATGAACAGGCCGTGCAGGTCGCCGATGCCCCACTTGGCCGTGGGTAGGAACTCGCCGTGCTCCAGGCCGAAGGCCGGGTCCACGGCGTAGACGATGTCGCCAACGCGCGGGCCGCCCAACTGGATCATCGCGGCGTCTTCGCGCTTCAGCGCCAGCACGATCGGTTTGCGGCCGGTCTCGGCATCCGTGTAGTCGTAGAGGAGACGGATGACCTGCTCGCGCAGCTGCTCGTACTCTTCTCCCGGTTCGACAATACCGTGCGGGTCGCGCCCCTTCACGTTGAGATATATGTGGATGTGCCGCTGAGCGAAAGCCTTGGTCTTGTTCCAGTCCACCTTGCGCTGGGGCCGCGCGCCCAGGGTGGTCTCCTTCTCCGGCGCCGCCGGGCCCTCGTCCGCGTAGACCAGCAGTCCGGCCTTGGCCAGCAGCTCATTCACCTTGAAGCGCTTGCCGGCGGCCTTGGCGCCGTGGTCGGAAACGACCACCACTAGCGTCTTCTCCAGGTCGGTCGCCTCCAGGATACGCCCCAGCGCCCAGTCGCTCTGGCGGTAGATCTCCAGCTCCAATGCCGTCCAGGCTGGGATTAGCGACTTGTCGGGGGCCGTGTTCGGGTCGAGCTCCTGGCCAAAGGCGTGATAGATCCAGTCCACCGGATGGACGTGGGTGATGAAGTAATCCCACGGCTTGTGGGTCAGCAGGTAGTAGGACGCGTCGGCCTGGAACTCGTGCTGCAGCTGGGTGATCTCGCCCATAGTCTGGCGGTCGACCCAGTCATAGACCAGCGCCTCCCAGCCCGTCTTGCCCAGCGGCAGGCCGCGGCACTCCTTAACGAACTCCTCTTCGATGCCGGCCGGGAAGGTCCAGCCTTCGGTGGCGTTGAGGCCCGGGCAGTACAGGCGGAGGACCTGTCCGTCCGGCGACAGCTCCATCACCTTGAACTGGAAGACGGCCTTCTTGGGGCCTTCGACGGTCTGGAAGGTATCGTAGACCTTCTCGCTCCACTGGCCGGCCTTGACGCTGCAGTACACGCCGTCCTTGGTCTTGGCCTTGGCCACGATCACGGTGTCGTAAACCGTCGAGCCGGCCGACTTGTCGAGGGCCACGTAGAACTTGGGCGCCGTCATCGGCCAGCGCGGTCGGCGCAGGGCGATGGTCACCTCGGTGTCCAGGGCGGCGGGAGAAAGCTCCACGCCCTGCCAGCCGGACGCCTTCTTGAACGTGACTTCGTCGGCGAAGGGATACATGTCGGTCGTGATCAGAAAGTCCAGGGTCAGGCTGCCGTAATTGCCGGCGGAGATGGGCAGTTCCACCCGCCAGTCGGTCAGGCCCAGGCCGCAGCCGCCGATCTGATAGCCGTTCTTGAGCACGCCCGGCCAGGTTGTGGGATAGTTGGCGACGATGACGTTCTTGCCGGCGTTCTCCAGAGCTGTCCACAGCCCCTCGGCCAGCACTTCCTCGGCCAGGTAGCCGTTGCGCGTGTCGTCCAGCTCGCGGCCGGGGATGAAGGTGTCGTAGTCGGTGATGCCGTGGGTCATCGCCCAGGCGCCGGTAGCGATAGTGGTCCAGTTGGGCGGCGTGATCGTCGGGTAGGGCACGAGCGCGTTGCGGCAGAAGACGCCGCGGTCCATCAGCTTCTGCAGGTTAGGCAGCTCGCCTTCCTTCGCCCACTTGTATAGCCTGGGGACGATCGTCGAATCGATCCCTATGACCATCACCTTGTCGGGTTTGTTTGCCACACGATCCTCCTCGAGATATATCGTTGCGCAGTGCGGCAGCCTCGTCCCCTCTTTGTTTGGGAAAGGCCCAGTTCGCTCTCCCTCTGGGAGAGGGTGGACGAAACTCTCACTCGCTATTACGCCTACTTATCCAGCCACATGCCGTCGGCGCGGATATAGCCGTCGGCTGACCAGTCGAAGTTCTTGAGGCTCTTGCTGTAGGCGATGGTGCGCGGCACCGCGGCCACCGGGATGCAGAAGCTCTCGTCGAGCATAACCTCAAAGAGGCGGTGGTACGTGTCCTGTTTTGTCTTCTCGTCCGCCGCCGCCATGCCGTCGTCGATCAACTTGTCGTACTCGGCCGAGCGGAACTGCTCGGGGTTCTCCTTGCGCCAGACCATCGCCTGCACCACCTCTCCCGGCTCCTTAAGTCGGCCGTAGGAGTGGATCGACATCTCGTACTTGCCCTCGTTCCAGCGGTTGCTGCAGACCGTGGCCTCGACCGCCTCGATCTTGAGATTGACGCCGATCTTCTTCAGGTCCGCCTGGAGGATCTCGGCCATCGTCGGCATGCCTGGGGCCCGCGAGTCGGGGCCGATCATTACGGTGGAGTCGAAACCGTTGGGGAAACCACCCGCGGCGATCAGCTGCTTGGCCTTGTTAAGGTCGAAGCCGATCCTGCCTTCCAAGTCGGGCGCGTAGCCGATGGTACCCTTAGGCAGCGGCGTGGTCCAGACATCGCCGAAGCCGAAGAGGTAGGTGTCGACGAAGCGCTGGCGGTCGATAGCCCAGGCGATACCTTGGCGCACCTTCTTGCTGTCGTAGGGCTTATTGGTGACATTCATCTTCACGTCGAGGCACATCGCCGGGACGGTCGCCACTACGAGGTTCGCGTTCTTGCTCAAGCGAGGCATGTCCTGGAAGGGCGGGTTGAAGGCGACCTCGCAGTTGCCGGACTCCAGCGCCGCCAGCATTGCCGAGCGGTCGGGCCACACCTTCGCTTCGATCTCGGCGAGGATGGGCACGTCCTTGCGCCAGTAGTTCTCGTTGCGCACCAGGCGCAGCGTGTCACCCTGCCGCCATTCGGCCACCTTGAAGGGGCCCGTGCCGATCCCCTTCGACTGGAGGGACTTCACGTCCAGCGACGGGTCGGGAATGTGGGCCATGTCCAGGAAGGTGAGCAGCGGTGACATAGGTTGCTTGAGGGTAAGCCTGACCTGGAGCTTGCCCAACACCTCGTACTTAACGATGTCCTTCATCCATTGATGGTAGGAGCTGCCCTCTTTCTCTAGGTACTTGAAGGCCGGCTCGATGGTTTCGGCGGTGAACTCCTTGCCCGAGTGGAACTTGACGCCTTCCTGGAGAGCGAAGGTGATGACCTTGCCGCCATCCGAGAACTGCCAGGACTTGGCCAGGCCCGGGGTGAAGTTGCCCTTCAAGTCGCGCTTGACCAGCGCCTCGTAGATCGTGTAGAAGATGTGCGACTGCGGGATCGCCACCCACGGAGCCAGGTGCAGCACGTCGGCGTCGACCGCGTAGCGCAGCTTGCCGCCTTTCTTCACCGCGGCGGGCGCCTGCGTGGCGGCAGCGGCCGGAGCGCTAGTCCCGACCGCCGCCGGGGCGGTAGTCCCGGCCGCTGCCGGGGCCGCGGTCGCCGCCGGCTTGGGGGCTTCCGGTGCCTTGGTCGGCGCGGCTGGCGCGGCGGGGGATGCACAGGCCGCGCCGGCTGCCCCAACCACAAACATCGACGAGGCCAGAAGAAACTCCCTGCGGTTCAGTCGCTTGCCCAATGCTCGTCCTCCTTTAGACGCTCTATAGGTATGTCGCCTAGTCCAGGCTCGCCCGTCGCGGGTCGAGCACGTCGCGCAACGCATCAGAGAGAAAGTTCAGACTAATCAGCAAGATGGCCAGCGCCAGGCCTGGAAAGATGCCGAACCAGGGGGAGATCCGCAGAAAGCCCTGCGCCTTGCTGAGCATGCTGCCCCACGAGGGTTCTGGCGGTTGCGCCCCCAGCCCCAGGAACGAAAGCGAGGCTTCCAGCAGCGCCGCGAACGCCATCGCCAGCGCCAGCTGCACCAGCAGCGGCGGGATACAGTTGGGGAAGATGTGGCGAAAAGCGATACGCCAGTCGCTCGCCCCCAGCGTGCGCGCCGCCGTCACGTAGTCCTTCTCCTTCTCGGCTAGTACGCCGGCCCGCGTGAGGCGCGAGAAGGTGGGGATGTTGTTGATGCCCACCGCCACCGCCGCCGTCACCACGCCGGGACCCATAATCGCCGCCAGCACCACCCCCAGCAGGATCGTGGGAAAGGCGAGCAGCGTATCCCACACACGCATGATCACCGCGTCCAAGTTCTTGCCCCAGTATCCCGCCACGACGCCCGTGACCGTGCCCACTGCGCCGCCCAGTACCACGCTGATTAACCCCACCGAGAGCGAGATGCGCGCGCCATAGATGATGCGAGAGAGAAGGTCTCGCCCCAGCTCGTCGGTGCCCAGCCAGTAGACCGGCCCGGGAGGCAGCAGCCGGTCGCGGGCGTGCTGCGCCAGCGGATCGAAGGGCGCCAGCCAATCGGCCCCCAGAGCGGCGATCAGCAAGATCGACAGCCCCGCCAGGCCGATGACCCCTGCCCGGTTGCGCAACAGCCGCTTGCCCGCCGCTACCCAGGGGCTATCCGCCTTGCGCTCGGGCAGAAACCCGTGCGTCTGGTCCCCCGGCACCTGTATCCCGGCCGTGCTCATCGTCAGTCGCTACCTTCCCCTCGCCAGCCTTATGCGTGGGTCGAGAAAGCCATACATCAGGTCGGTAAGCAGATTGATCAACACGAAGACGGCCACCAGCAACAGCAGCACGCCCTGCACGATGGCGTAGTCACGTTGGCCAACCGACTGGATAATCAGGCGCCCCACTCCCGGCCAGGCGAAGATCTGTTCGGCAATCACGGCCCCGGCCAGCAGACGCCCGAACTCCAGGCCCACTATGGTCACCACCGGGATGAGCGCGCAGCGCAGGGCGTGGCGCAGTACCACGGCACTCTCGGTCAGGCCCTTGGCCCGCGCCGTGCGCACGTAGTCCTCGGGAAGCACCTCCAGCATCGCCGTGCGCGTGAAGCGGATGAAGATGCCCGAGGCGCGTATCGACAGGGTCAGCACCGGCATTAGCAGGTACTTGATCGCCTCCAGTGGGTTTTCCGTGAAAGGTACCCGCCCGCCCGGCGGCAGCCAGTTCAGCATCACCACGAAGACAATGATCAGCAGCAACCCGAGCCAGAAGTTGGGAATGCCCAGCACGATGGAGGTATAGGCAGTCACCGCCAGATCGAGCCCCGAGCCCCTGCGCAGCGCGGCTGTCACGCCGAGCGGGATGCCGACCACCAGCGCCAGCAGGAGCGCGCCTACGGCCAGTTCTGCCGTCGCCGGCAGCTTCTGCGAGAGTATGGTTGCCACCGACTGGCCGGAGATGACCGACTCGCCCAAGTCACCCTGGAGCACCCGGCCGAGCCAGACTACGTACTGCATGGGCAGCGGCTGGTCGAGCCCCAGGCGCACGCGCACCTCCTGGATACGCTCGGGGCTTGCGTCTTCGCCAGCGAGCACCTGGGCCGGGTCGCCCGGAATCAGGCGCATCAGACCAAAGATGACTATCGATGCCAGCAAGAGAACTGGCACCAGCTGGAGCAAACGTCGGGCAATGTAGCTAGCCAATCCTACCTCGGCGATGAAGGAACGGCGGTCAGGTTCTCGCCCGCGCCTAGGGTGGCGATGTATTCTTCCAGCATCCGTTCGGTACGAAGGTGGTGCGCTTCCATCCTCTGCTGGGCGGCGAAGGCATCCCCGGCGGCGATAGCGGCGAGGATGCCCTCGTGCTCGTCCAGCGAGACCGCTAGGTTCAGCGCTTCGATTTCGGGCGGCATACGCAGGTGGCGCGGGTTCTTCACCAGGAAGCGCAACACCGAGTGCAACATGCGACTACCAGAAAACTCGGCGATCTTGAGGTGGAACAGCCGGTTGTTCTCCAGAGGGTGCTCGCCCGCCGCCATCTGGGCTCGCGCCTGTCCGAGCATGCCTCTCAGCTCCTCGACCTGCTCCTTGCCGACCCTAGTTGCCGCCAGCAGGGCGGTATGGCCCTCGATGGCCTGGCGCACGCGCAGGGCGTCGAGGACTTCCGGCACGCTGCGCACGCGCATTGCCTCCAGCAGCTCCCGCTCATGTTTCTCTGAGCTCACCCGCAACTGCAGCTCGAGCAGGCGCTCTTCGCCCAGCGGCGTCAGCCGCCGGCCCTGTTTGGGGCCGTCGGTGAAGGTGTAGCTCAGCTGGTCCAGACGGTTGAGCAGGCGACCGATAGTGGTTTGGCTAAGGGTGTAGCCCTGCTTGAGCAGCAGCCCCTGCAAACGCACGCTGCCCAGAGCGCCGTCGCTCTCCGCGATGGCGCGGAGAACCCGCCACTCCAGCAGGCGTTCGACCTGGCTATGCTCCGCCGCGCTGTCGGCGGCCGTCCCGGCTACCATAAGCATCATCATCACCACCGATGGTGAAGATAGCATCGATCCCTCGCCCTGTCAATAGGCAGACGCCAGCGCCGCCGAGATAGGGCTAAGGGTAAGTGATGAGTAATGAGTGATGGGTGGAAACGGCCTTCCGGGCATTCATCACTCATTGCTTCCTCGTTACCACGTCAGCCAGCCGCCGTCCACCACCATCGTCTGCCCCGTCATAAAGTCCGAGGCAGGAGCGGCCATGTAAACCACCGCCCCCACCAGGTCTTCCGGCTCGCCGAGACGGTGGAACGGTATGCGGTCGACTATCGTCTGCCGCAGTTCAAGGTTGCTCAGGGCCTTGGCGCTGATGGCGGTCGGCGTGAACGTCGGCGCCAGAGCGTTGACGTTGATGCGGTACTTCGCCCACTCCTGGCCCAGCGCCCGGGTCATATTCACAATACCGCCCTTGCTGGCGCAGTAGGGTACGCGTTCTTCCAGACCCACCAACCCCATATGCGAGGTAATGGTGATGATCTTACCCGGCGTGCCCTGCCTCACCATCCGCGCCGCCGCGGCCTTGGCAAAGAAGAAGGCGCCCTTGAGGTTGATATCGTTGATCCGGTCCCACAGCTCCTCGCTCATCTCTAGCGAGGGGCAGCGCTGGTTGATGCCCACGCCGTTCAGCAGCACGTCCACTCTGCCGAGCCGCTCCACGGCGAGGGCCACCACCTTCTCGCAAGCGGCGGGCACCGTCACGTCCACCTGCACAGCCGTGGCCTGCCGGCCGGCTGCCCGGATCTTCTCGGCGACTTCCTCGGCCGCCGTCATATTCACGTCGGCCACCACCACCGCCGCGCCGGCCTCGGAGAGGCCCCAGGCCAGCGCCTGGCCCAGGCCGCCCGCACCGGCGTTTATCGCCACCTTACCGTCCAGGCGCATCATAGTGTCGAATCGCCAGGTTTGTTCGGCCATCGCTAAACCTCGAACGGGACTGCCCTCTCCCAGCGGGGAGAGGGTAATTCGCCTACCACGTCAGCCAGCCGCCGTCCACCACCATAGTCTGCCCGGTCACGAAGTCGGAGGCCGGCGCGGCCATGTAGATCACCGCCCCCACCAGGTCCTCTGCTCTGCCCAGCCGCTTGATGGGGAAGCGCTCCATCAGCTTGGCGTAGAACACCGGGTCGTCCATGGTCTCGGCGTTGATCGCCGTGCGGGTGAAGCAGGGGGCCAGAGCGTTGACGTTGATCTTGTGCTGGGCCCACTCGTGCGCCAGCGAGCGCGTCATGTTGATGATCGCCGCCTTGCTGGCACTGTAGGAGGTGCGCTCCTCCATGCCGACGATGCCCAGGTGCGAGGCGATGGTGATGATTTTGCCGCCCGTGCCCTGTTTGACGTACTGCCTGGCCGCGGCCTGAGCGAAGAAGAAGCCACCCTTGGTGTTGATGCTGTGCAGCCTATCCCACTGGGCCTCGGTCACTTGCAACGAGGGCCCGCGGATGTTGATGCCCACGCCGTTGAACAGCACGTCCAAGTGGCCGAACTTCTCGGCGGCGAAGGCCACTACCTTCTGGCACTCCTCCGGCTGGGAGACGTCCAGCCGGATCGGCCACGCTTCCCGGCCCAGGGTACGAATCTTCTCGGCGGCTTCTTCGGCCGCCGCCAGGTTGAGATCGGCCACCACCAGGTCGGCGCCGGCATCGGCCAGGCCCAAGGCTATGGCTTGTCCCAGCCCACCCACGCCCGCGGCGATAATCTTCTTGCCGTTCAGGCGCATCATCTGATCGAAGCGCCAAGCGCTCGCGGGTTCGCTCACGCAATCCCTCCTAACGCGGGCACGGACGGTTCCCGGGTCGGCGAAGACCGACTAGAGCGGGACGCACGTCCGCGCCGCGGTATCTTGCTCAGTCAGGATTGCCCCGGCCCTGCGCTTGCAGGCAGGGCCGGGGCCGTGCTGGCCCTACTTGTTGAGCCAGGTCTGCGAGAGATCGGTGTTGTAGTCGACGTCCGCGTCCGCGCCGACGACATAGTTCTGGAACACAAAGAACTCGGGGTTGTACATAAGCGGCAGGCAGAACGACTCGTCGAGGATGTACTCGGCAAGAGTGCGGTACTTCGGCTTGCGCGCGGCCATGTCGTAGCTGGAACCGGCGTCCGTGTAAAGGTCGATGTACTTCTGGTCGCCGAAACGGGTCATGCCGACGTTGGGCGTCCACGCCAAGGCGCCGCCGATCAGGGTATCCGGGTCATAGTTGGCGCGCGCGTAGGCGTGTACCGCGGTCTCGAAGCCCTCGTTGAGATGGCGCTGGTTGTAGGACGCCTGGTCAACCTCATCGATCTTAGCCCGGATGCCGATCTTGGCCAGATCCTGCTGGTAGAGCACGGCGATGTCGGAGTACTCCGACTGCCGCTGGCGGCTGGTGAGGATCGTGGTGTCGAGGCCGTTGGGGAAGCCGGCCTGTGCCATCAGCGCCTTGGCCTTATCGACGTTCGGGACAATCGACTTGGCCAGGTCGGCGAAATAGGCCTGCGATTGGGCCGGCCAGGGGAGGCACTGCCATTGGCCCTGGCTCAGCATCACCGTCTTCCAATACTGTTCGCGGTTGATGATGTTGTTGACGGCCTGCCGCACCAGCTTGTTGGTGAAGGGCCCCTTCTTGGTGAAGAGCAGGATGTCGAAGAGCGTGCGCGTTTGCCCCTGGAAGGTGCCATACTTGGTGTCCTTCTGCAAACGGACGACGTCGGTCAGCGCCGGCCGCAGGATGAAGTCGAGCGCTCCGGCCTCCAGCTGGGTCACCATGGACGTGACGTCAGCCATGTTGTTGATGCGTATTTCGTCGAGATAGGGCAGCGCGCCGCCGGCGGCGTCCTTGCGCCAATAGTTGGGGTTCTTCTTGAGAGTGGCGTGGTCGCCGGGCACGAACTCGCTGAAAATGAAGGGGCCGGTGCCCACGCTCTTCTTGACGAAGTCCTTCTGGTCGATGCTCTCTTTGTTGACGATGTGCAGCTTCGACATCAGGTCGTAGACGCCCGGATAGGGGGCCTTGAAGCTCCACTTGACGGTGTACGCATCGGGCGCCTCGGCCTTCACGACTTTGTTCGCCATGAAGGCGTACAGAGCGGCGACCTTGGGATCCTGCGGCCGCGAGAGCGAGAAGTTGACGTCGTCGGCCGTCATTTCCCGGCCGTTGTGGAACTTGACGCCCTTACGCAGGTTGAAGGTCACGCTCAGCCCGTCCTGGGCGATCTGCCACTTCTCGGCTAGCCAGGGCTGGGGCTCCATTTTCTTGCTGTACAGAATCGGCGTATCATAGATGTTCATCAAGAAGGGGAACATACCCGGGTTTTGTATGGTGGGCTCAAACATGTTGTCTTCGCCGAGCTGGCCGACCTTGAGCGTGCCGCCCTTCTTGATCGTCGCCGCGGGGGCTGTGGTGGCCGCGGGCTTGGGGGCCTGGGTCGCCGCCGGAGCGGCCGGGGCGGTGGTTGCCGCCGGCTTCGGGGCCTCGGTCGCCTTCGGCGCCGCCGGGGCCTGGGTCGCCGCCGGGGCGGCCGGCTGCGAGCAAGCCGCGAGCAGGCCTGCCCCGCCCGTCAGAGCCAGGAACTGCAACGCCGAGCGCCTAGTAACACGTTTGGACAGGGGATTGTCTGCCACTTCTTCCTCCACATTCTTCTGACATCGCTCACTGAGAATCCGCTAGAAGACTACTCGCCTGGCCACGTCACCGGGCGCGTGACGTGGCCGCAATCGGACAATTCCTCGGCCGCTCGCCCCCGGCCTACTTCTCGCCCCCTTCCTTGTAGCGAGCTTCGACCCCCGCCACCTGCTCGATGGCCTTGATCACAGCTGCTTGATCCTCGTTGGCCAGGCCCTGACCCATGGCCACGGAGTGGATCAAGTGCGACGCGTTGCCGATCGGCAGCGGCACGCCCACCTGCATGGCGTACTTGACGGCAATGCCGATGTCCTTGTGGGCCAGAGCCAGCCGGAAGCGCGGCTTGAAGTTCCGATTGAGCTGGAGCTCGCGGGTGGTCATGTGCAAATGGCGGCTGTCCGCCGCGGTCGTCCCCATGACGCTCGTCAGCACGTCCAGGTCGAGGCCCATCTTCTGGCCCAGCACCATGGCCTCGGCGTTCAGGGCATTGATGGTGGTGGAGACCAGATTGTTGATCATCTTGGTCGCCACCCCAGAGCCCAGCGGACCGCAGTAGAACTGACGCGCGCCGAGCGACTTCAAAACGTCCTGGCACGTTTCGATTACTGCCGGGTCGCCACCCAGCATCAGAGTCAACTGGCCGGCGGCGGCCGCGTCCGGGCCTGGTCCTACCGGCGAGTCGATCATTTTGGCGCCCTTGGCGGCCAGCGCCTCGCCCACCTTCTTTGTCGTGCCCGGGTCGATGCTGGAGAGGTCGATGTAGACGGCGCCCGCCTTGATGCCCTCGATGATGCCGTTGGGGCCTAGGGCCGCCGACTCGACGTCAGCCGGCATCGGCAGGCTGGAGCACACCACTGCCACGCCCTCCGCCGCCTCGCGCGGCGACAGCGCCTCGGTAGCGCCCATCGCCACGTACTTGGCCCGGGCCTGCGGATACAGGTCGTAAACCTTCACCGGGAAACCGTTGCGCAGCAGCGACGTGACCATGCCGCCGCCCATCGCGCCCAGACCGACGAAGCCGATTTGACGATTAGCCAATAGAAGAGCCTCCTTTGTAGTTCCCTATCCATCTCTCTGGCCCGAAGGCCAGAAGGTAGGTCCGCGGGGCAACTCGCCCGTTCGTTTGTAGTGCGGACTTCAGTCCGCCCCTGCCTACATCTCCGGCATAAATGCCAGAAGTAGGTCCCACTCGCTAAAGCCTTCCCGGCTGAGAGCCTACCCCCGTCTATCAAGCCGGGGGGCGAAACTCCTAGCTCAGCCTCCTAGTGCCCCTTCTGGATCTGCCGCGGGTCCAACACGTCGCGCAGCGAGTCGGAGAGGGTGTTCAGGCCCGCCAGCAGCATCATCAGGGCGATGCCCGGGAAGATGCCAAAGTGGCCGGCCACCCGCAGATACTGCCGGGACTCGTTCAGCATCGAGCCCCAGGAGGGTTCCGGCGGCTGGGCGCCCAGGCCCAGAAACGACAGCGACGCCTCCAACAACACGGCCTGGCCCATCGCCACCGTCACCTGCACTAACAAGGGCGAGACGATGTTCGGCATCATGCCGCGGAAGACGATGCGCCAGTCGGAGGCGCCCAGCGCCCGCGCGGCCGTGACGTAGTCCTTCTCGTTCTCCACCAGGATGCTCGCCCGCGTGATCCGGTAGAAGATAGGCATGTTGATGATGGCCACGGCGAGGGCGGCGTTGAGCGTGCCGGGGCCCAGGGCAGCGGTCACGGCCACGCCCAGCAGGACCGCCGGGAAGGCCAGAATGGTGTCCCAGATCCTGCTCAGCACCGCCTCCACGTTGCCGCCCCAGTAACCGCCAATCAGGCCGGTGGTCACCCCTACCAGAACGCCCAGGGCGACGGCGACCAGGCCCACTTCGAGCGAAATGCGCGTACCCCAGATGATGCGGCTGAGAATGTCGCGGCCGTACTGGTCGGTGCCCAGGATGAACTGCCCCCCAAGCCCCGTGGGGGCCAGCAACTTCAAGTCCGTGTGCACCTCCAGTGGGTCGTAGGGCGAGATGAGCGGCGCTATGATCGCCACCAGCACGAGGAACCCGGTCATGCCGACGCCGAAGGCGCCCAAGGGGTTGCGAATCAACCTGCCGAAGGCCATTTTGAACAGGCTCTCGGGCTGGCGCTGTGCGAGGGGCAACGCGCCGGGTCGGATCGCCGTCTCTGCCATTCCTTGTTCCTCTCGCCTGCGCCTAGGATGCCTTCTTGCCGCCGAGCCGAATTCGCGGGTCGAAGAAGGCGTACGATATATCAATTATCAGGTTGAGCAACACGAACACGGCGACGAAGAGGATCAGCGACCCCTGCACGACCGTGTAATCGCGGCTGGAGATACCCTGCATGATCAGCCGGCCCATCCCCGGCCAGGTGAAGACCGACTCCACCACGACCGCGCCACCCAGCATGTAGCCAAACTGGATGCCGACAATGGTGATGACCGGGATGAGGGCGTTGCGCAGAGCGTGGCTGGTGATAACGACTCGCTCGCGCAGGCCTTTGGCGCGGGCGGTGCGTATGTAATCCTCGCCCAGCACCTCCAGCATCGAGGCCCGAGTGAAGCGAGCGACCGTGGCGCTGGCGAACAGTGCCAAGGTGAAGGCCGGCATGATCAGCGATTTCCACGCAACGCCGGGGTTGGAAAGGAACTCGACCCGGTTCCCCGGGGGCAGCCAGCCCAGCTGCAACGCGAAGAAAATGATCAGCAGGATGCCGAGCCAGAAGTTGGGCACGGACATAACTATGGCACAATAGGCCGAAACCACGAAGTCGGGCCAGCGTCTCTGATACAGCGCCGCCATAAGGCCAAAGGAGATGCCGATAACGATCTCCAGCAGCACTGCCGAGAGTGCGAGCTCTAAGGTGGCAGGCACCCTCTGGCTGATCAACTCGCCCACCGGGTACTTGGAGGTGTAGGACTGGCCGAAGTCTAGGCGCACGATGTGCTCCGCCCAGACCAGATACTGCACCGGCCAGGGCTGGTCGAGCCCCATGTCCGCGCGCACGGCCGCCAGCGTCTCGGGGGTCGCATCGGGCCCAGCGTAGACAAGGGCGGGGTCACCGGGGATTGAGTGCAGGATGACGAAAATCAATATCGAGGCCAGAATCAGCACTGGGATCAGCTGAAGAAGCCTCTTGATTAGATACGCGCCCATCGACCCCTCCGCTGGGGGCACGGCCCGCCTCGCGCCCCGGGGATGGCCGTCCCGAGGACGGCCCCGACTAAGAGCGATCTGGCCTCGTCACACCTTCGCCGCTTCCCTGCGACTAAGCGGGTCGGCCTTGATCCGCTCCCCGGCCGAACTGGCGGCGCCAGCGCCGCCCGCCAGACCGAAGTATCATCATCACCTAGGATGGTCAAGCTAGCACAGGCTAGCAGTCGTGTCAATTGGCGCCAGGCGAGTGATGAGTGATGGGTGCGGCAGGAACGTAGGCCCCGCCTCATCACTCATCACTCGTTACTCATTACTCGCTTAGCACATCGGCGCGCGGTCGAGCGACTTGCGCATCTTCTCGTAGCGTCGCTGGATCGACTCGCACTCGTGCTTCTTCAGGTCCGGGTCTTCCAGCGCCTGGTAGACGATCGCGCCCTCGCACTGCGCTGGCACCGGCAGGTCGGCCAGGTAGCACAGGGTCGGCACGACGTCGTGCAGCCAGATGGTGCGCTTGATCACCTCACCTTGCTTCACGCCGGGGCCGCTTAGGATGAACAAGGAGCGCACGTCGCCGATCTTGCCCATCTGCGCCGTCGGGATCACGCCGCCGTGCGGACCCATGAAGTCCTCGGCCGCCGCGTAGACCACGTCGCCGCAATACTCGCCGCCCATGTAGATATTGCGCGCGTCCTTCTTGGTGAACGCCCAGGCGATCGGCTTCAACCCCGACTCCGGGTCGGTGTAGTTGTAGAGAGCCTGGATGATCCGCGTCTGGACCTTCTCGTAGTCCTCGGGCTCCACGCAGCCCCGCGGGTCGCGCCCCTTCAGGTTGATGTAGATGTGGCAGGAACGCTGCGGGATCGCCTTGGTCTTGCTCCAGTCCAGGTCGCCGAACTCCTTGAACTTGCCCTCCAGCATGCCCGTCGCCTTGGCCTCGGTCCGCTCCCAGGCGAAGGTGCCGGAGAACTCTTCTTCTTCCGCGACCTTCTTGAACTCCACCAGACCGGCGTCCTTGAGGATGTCGCCCACGTAGAACTTGTAGCCGGTCGGCTTGGCGCCGTGGTCGCTCGTCAGCAGGAAGACCGTCTCGTCGGGATCGGCCGCCGAGGTGATGCGATCGATCACTTTGTCCAGGTGCTCATAGGAGCGCCGCTCGGCCCATAGATAGAGGTCGATCTCCTCCTGGCCGATGTCCTGCCCCACGGCCGGGTCCGCGCTGTCCAGGAACACGTGGTGGTTCCAGTCCGGCGTGTGGATGTGCATGTAGTATATGTTCCAGTCCTTGTGGGTCAGGAGGTAGTGCGCGGTCTCGGCCAGGTACTCCTCGCACATATCGCTGATTTCGCCCAGGGTCTTGACGTCGAACCAGCGCATGCGGAAGCCCATGTATCCGGGGTAGGGCATCGGCAGGCCCTTGAGGGGCACTTCCTGCGCCAGCTCGGCCGGGAAGTAGAAGCCCTCTAGCGCGCAGAGCGGCGTGCGGTAGAGCGTGAATGTCTCGCCATCGGGCGAGAGTTCGAGCACCTTCATGCGGAAGGCGGCTTTCTTCTTCTCACCCGTCTGCAGGGTGAACTCGGCGAAGACGTTGTCGGTCCACTCGCCGACCTTCATATCGGCCAACGCCTGCGCGGCGTCCTTGGTTTCGCTGATGATGACCCTGTCAAAGCCCTTGCTCTCACTGTCGAGGAGCAGGGCGTACCAGGACTTGTCCTTCAGTTTGTCGCGCTGGCGGCGATACTCCAACTGCAGCTCGGTCTCCAGCATCTTCTTGGCCGCCGGGGCGTTCTCCCACTTCTTGGCCGGCTGGAGGTCGACGTCGCTGCCCAGCACCTTGATTTCGGTCGTCCACAGCTGGTCGTAGGCCAGCGTGGTCAGGAAGCCTTCCTCGCCCTGCTTGACCTCGGGCGTGCGCCACTCGTTGGGGCCCAGGCCCGCGCCGGCGACGGTGATGCCCTCCTTCATCCGCGGCGGCCAGGAGGTAGGGTAGTTGACGACGATGGCCTTCTTGCCTTCCTTCTCGGCCGCTTCCCAGATGAACTCGGCGTGCACGGCCTCGCTGCTGAAGCCCTGGCGAATGTCGTCCAGCTCGGTGCCCGGCACGTGGTAGTTGAAACACGACAGCTCGTGCGTGATATTGGTGGCGCCAGTGGCTAGCGTCGCCCAGTTCGGCGGCGTGATGGTGGGGAAGTTCGGCAGGCAGTTCTCCCCGTACACGCCGTTGTCCAGCAACTGCTTCACCTTTGGCATATAGCCCTCTTGGGCGTACTTGTAGACCAAAGGCGAGATGATGCAGTCCAGACCGATAACCATTACCTTCTTCGCTTTGCCCATAACCTGCTCCTTGTGCTCCTTTTCGCGTCCCCGCCCACCCCCTTCCCGGCGAACGGGAAGGGGGTGGGGGGGCAGGGTCGAATTACCGCTTCTGCGCCCGCTTCAGCTCATCGGCGGCGCGCTTCTCGGCGGCGGCCAAGGCCTCCTTGGCCGTGCTCTTGCCGAGCACCGTCGATTCCCAGGCCTCGCCCAGGATGACGTTGACGCCCGTCATCCCCATGACCCCCGGGAACGGCCGGGCGTAGGTCAGCGAGTCGACGTAGGCTTTCGCCGCCGGCTCGTCCTTCAAGTACTTCTGGTAGATGTCGGTGTCGATCACCGCCTGACTTACCGGCATACCGCCCGTCATCGAGCAGAACGTGGCGTTGCGCTTGGGGTCGTGCCACCAGGCGCACCAGTCAGCAAAGGCCTTGCCCTTCTCCTTCGCCTTGGTCGCGGAAAGGGTGAAGTAGTTGCCGGCGAACTGGCTGCCCGGCCCCTTCTTCTTGGGCATTTGGCCGGTGACCGTCTTGAACTTGAAGGTCTGGATGTTGGCCAGCCAGACCGGGTAGAGGTTCACCGCGCCGATCTTGCCGGTGCCGTAGTCGTTCCAGGTGTCGAGCTGCCCGTACGACTTGACCGGCTGCACCTTGTGCTTCTGAATCAAGTCGGCGGCCCACTGGTAGACCTCTATCGCCTCTGGCGTGTTGAAGGCCGGCTGTGTTCCGTCCTTGCTGAGCATCTCGACGCCGTTGGACATGAACAGGGACCAGATGGTCTGCGTCGTCACGCCATCGGGCTTGTTGGGCAGCAGGATCCCCCACTGGCCCTCCGGGCCCTTGGTCATCTTCTGGCTGGCCGTCACCAGCTCATCCCAGGTTTCCGGCACCTTGGCGACGCCCGCCGCGCCCAGCAGGTCCTTGTTGTAGGCCATAGCGCCGAGGCCGCCGTTCACCGGCACGCCGTAGCGCTTGCCCTCGTAGATTGTGATGCCGTCGTAGTTCTTTAGTTGCGGATTGGGCAGCTTGACGATGTCGTCCAGGGGCGCCAACACCCCGCCCAACGCCAAGTCGGGCGGCGTCCAGGCGGGCGAGTGGTAGATGTCGGGCGGTTGCCCGCCCGCCACGGCGGCCATGTACTTGGTAAGGATTTCGCCCGGCCCGATGGCCGTGACTTTGAACTCGATCTCTTGGTTCGCCTTCTGGTACTCGGTGATGTTCTGCTGGAGTATCTCGAGGTTCTTGCCCGCGAAGTGACTCCACATTTCCAGCGTGACCTTGGTGCCCGCTTTGGCCGGTGCCTGGGTGGCCGCCGCAGCCGGGGCAGTGGTCGCCGCCACAGTAGCCGCGGGAGCTGCCGGGGCGGTAGTAGCCGCGGGTTTGGGCGCTGTCGTGGGCGGTGGCGCCGCCGTTGGGGCGCAGGCGACCAGCAGCGCCGCCGAGCCAGTCAGGCCCGCCACTCGGAGGAATTGTCGCCGGGATAGTGCATGTCGCCAGAGTTCGGCCACTTGAGCCCTCCACTATCACTTTCTCTTGTGCGTGCCAGATCGGCAACGCCTTCTGCTACCCTACAACCCCGCCGGGCGCTCCGGGGGGCCCAGATACGCACTCGGCCCCTTTGTCCCGCTCGGCCAATCCCCATCCGCCACCTCCCCGGGCCGGGGAGGTGGCGGATGGGGTTGGATCGAGTTACCGCTTCTGCGCCCGCTTCAGCTCGTCGGCCGCCTGCTTCTCAGCCTGCGCCAGCGCGTCCTTGGGCGACGCCTTGCCTAGGACCGCCGACTCCCAGGCCGTGGCGATGAGATCGATCACGGCGGCGGCGCCCAGCACGGCTGGGAACGGCTTGGCGTAGGGGATGCTGTCGACGTAGGCCTTCACCGTGTCGGCCTCGGTCTTCAAGTACTCCTGGAAGATCGGATCATCGATCACCTTCTGGCCAACCGGGATGCCGCCCGTGTCCTTGCACCACTGGGCGTTGCGCTTGGGGTCGTACCACCAGGTGATCCAGCGCGAAATGGCGGCCATCTTCTCTTTGGAGATGGAGGCCGGCGCCGTCCAGTAGTTGCCGGCCAGGTTGGTCCCCGGGCCCTTCAACTTGGGCATCTCGCCGCAGAGCGACTTGAACTTGAAGGTGCGGATGTTGCCCAGCCAGACCGGGTAGAGGTTGACCGCGCCGATCTTGCCCGTGCCGTAGTCGTTCCAGGTGTCGTTGTTAGTGAAGGACTTGACCGGCTGCACCTTGTGCTTCTGCACCAGGTCGGTGCCGTACTGGAAGGCCGCCAAGCCGGCTTCGTTGTTGAAGGCGGGCGCCGTGCCGTCCGGCGAAAGGATCTCGGTGCCGGCCGAGCTGAAGAAGGAGACGATAGTCTGCATCGTCGCCGTGCCGCCCGGCTTGTTCGGCAGCTCGATGCCCCACTGGTTATCGCTCGCCTTGGTCATCTTCTGGGCGGCCGCCAGCAGTTCGTCCCAGGTGCCGGGCGCCTTGGTGACGCCGGCCGCGGCCATCAAGTCCTTGTTGTAGCACATGGCGCCCAGGCCGCCGTTGAGCGGCAGGCCGTAGCGCACGCCGTTGAAGACAGTGATGCCATCGAAGTTCTTGAAGAGCTCGAGCGGCAACTTGACATCGCTCAGTGGCACCAGCATGCCGCCCAGGGCCATGTCGGGCGGTGTCCAGCCCGGCGCGTGGAAGATATCCGGCGGGGCGCCGCCCGCCGCGGCGGTGATGAACTTCTGGTTGATCTCGCCCGCCCCGATGGAGGTAACCTTGAACTCGGTATCCGCGTTGTCCTTCTGGTACTCAGCCATCAGCTTGTTCATGAAGTCCAGGTTAGCGCCCGCGAAGTGGGTCCAGACCTCCAGTGTCACCTTGCCGGCCGGCTTGCCCGGAGCCTGCGTGGCCCCCGCCGGGGCCGTAGTAGCGGCCGGGGCAGCCGCCGGGGAGCAGGCCGCCAGGCCCAGCAGGCCGGCGCCCGCCGCCGCCAATTTCAGAAAGTCGCGCCGCGTTGTCGCTTGCCTCATTCCTCTCTCCTCCTTGCAATTATGCCTTTGCCGTAGGGGCGAGGCTTGCCTCGCCCCTACGGCCCCTGGAAAGGTCAGCCTTTGATCCCGCTCATCACGATGCCCTGCACGAAGTAACGCTGCAAGGCCACGTAGAGAATCCCAGTCGGGATGGCCGAGATGGTCACCGCCGCCAGCAGCACGCCCCACTCGATCATCTCCTGCCCCCGCAGGGCGCTGATCACCAACTGGATCGTGCGCATCTCCGGCGAGGAGACGACGATCAGGGGCCAGAAGAATTCGTTCCACGACTGAGTGAAGGTGAAGATCGCCAGCGTGGCCAGCGCCGGGCCGGTGAGCGGCAGGAGCACGCTAATCAGGCAACGCAGCCGCCCGCAGCCGTCTATCCGTGCCGCCTCCTCCAGCTCGAACGGGATCGTTAAGAAGAACTGGCGCATCAGGAAGATGGCAAAGGCCGTCAGCATGCGCGGCACGATCAGGCCCTGGTAGGTGTTCACCCAGCCCAGCCAGCGCATCAGAATGAACTGAGGGATCATCGTCACCTGGGTGGGGATCATCATCGTCCCCAGCACCAGGAGGAAGACGAAATCGCGCCCTCGAAAGCGCAGCCGGGCGAAGGCATAGGCGGTAAGGACGGCGAAGACCATGTTGCCTGCCGTCTCTCCGGCGGCCATGATGAAGCTGTTGAGGATACCTCGCGCCACGGGCTCGCGCGTCCAGGCCAGCACGTAGTTCTCGAAGCGCCACTGCTCCGGCAGAAAGCGGATGGTGGCCGAGAAGATCTCGTTGTTGTCCTTGAAGGAGGCGAAGACCATCCAGACGTAGGGCAGGAGCGAGAGCACGGTGCCTATGATAAGGAAGAACCAGACCACCATGCCCGGCCCATGTTTGGCCCACCACGAACGCCCCCGCAGACTGCCCGCCGTCGTCGCTGCTGTTGCCATTGCCTACACCTCCGCCGCCTTGCCGAGGAAGCGGAACTGGATTAGAGTGAGAGCGAAGATGATCACGAAAAGGACGTAGCCCACGGCCGAGGCGTAGCCCATTCGGAAGTAGACGAACGCCTGCTTGTACAGGTAGAAAACGATCACGGAGGTAGCCCCGCCCGGGCCGCCGCCGGTCATCACGTAGACCAGGGCGAAGACCTGGAAGGAGAGGATGATCGTCATCACGAGGACGAAGAACGTGGTCGGCATCAGCATCGGCACGGTGATGTGGCGGAAGCGCCCCCACCAGTTGGCGCCGTCGATGGAGGCCGCCTCGTAGTACATCTGGTCGATGCCCTGCAGACCCGCCAGGAAGACCACCGCGAAGTAGCCGATGTTGCGCCAGGCGGCCGTCATGATCAACCCCGGCAGCGCCCAGTTGCTGTCGGCCAGCCAGCGCGGGCCGATAACGTCGACAGCCCGCAGCAACTGGTTGATGAAGCCGTACTCGGGGTCCAGTATCCACAGCCAGACGACGCTGATCGCCACCACCGAGGTCACGGCCGGACTGTAGAAGATGCCCCGGAAGAGTGTCATGTTGCGAATCTTCTGGTTGAGCAGCACCGCCAGCAGGAAAGAGAAGACAATGACGCAGATGACGATGCCGACCGTGAAGTAGGTAGTGTTCGCCAGGCACTCGCGAAAGGTGGGGTCGTCCAGCAGCGCCAGGTAGTTGTCCGCCCCAATGAAGGTCATCCGGGGCGACATCATGTTCCACTCTTGCAGGCTCACCCAGAAGCCGTAGGCCAGAGGGAACCCCGTGAAGATGGCGAAATAAACCATCGCCGGCAGCAGGAACAGCCAGCCGGTGCGCGCCTCCTCCCGCCGCAACTCGCCCCAGATGCGGGCCAGCAAGCCCTTGCGCGGCGGCGCAGCGGGTGGCAGTACACTTCCCGGGCTGCGGAGCCTCTCGACCCTAGTCTGCCCCATCGCCGACTCTCCCTTGAAGTCCTTTCCCTGGTTCAATCGCCCTAGCCCCTAACCCCCGGCCCGCCGGCCGCCTGCAAGGCGGCGTGCGCCCTGCCGGAGGAGGCGCGCACGATCAGATTAGTGGGCAAACGAACCTCTCGCACTGGCAGGTCGCGGCCTTCGGGGGTCAAGCGCTCCAGGGCCAGCTGCACCGCCAGCCGGCCAATCTCGCGGCCGTCGATCTCAATCATGGTCAGCGAGGGCCCGGCCAGCCGTGCCCATTCTACGTCGCCCGCGCCGACGAAGGCCACGTCGCCCGGCACGGCGACCCCAAGGTCGCTCAGGCAGGCCAGCGCCGGCGTCACTATCTCGGAGCCGGCGGCGACGATGGCATCGGGTGGCTGCGAATACCCCATCAAGTCACGCGTCGCCGCGTAGGCCTCCCGCGCGTTGCGCGGGCTGAAGCAGATCAGTCCCTCGGGCACCGGCACGCCGGCCTCGGCGTGGGCTCGGCCATAGGCCGCCGCGCGGTCCTCGTTCGAGCCGTAGGTCGATGCCGGGGCCAATAGGGCCACTCGCCTGCGTCTCGTGCTTAGCAGGTGGCGGATGGCTTCTAGGGTGCCCACGCCGTAGTCGCTGGCCACCAGGTCTGCCTCCACCCCCGCCGGCCGCCGCTGCATGAACACCACGGGGATGCCCTTGGCCTGTAGGTCGAGGTAGGGTCCGGCGTCCCGCGAGAGCGGCAGAGCGATCACCGCCGCCACCCGCTGGCGCGCCAGCGCCTCCAGGTGTTTGTGCTCCACCTCCGAGCGCTGTTGCGTGGAGCACATCGCCACCGCGTAATCCTGGGCGTAGGCCGCCGCCAGAACCCCCTCGCAGATGGCCGCCGTCGTGTAGTGAGTGACCATGGCGACCTGCAGGCCGAGGATGCGGGCGCGACCGGTGCGCAGCGCTTGCGCGAGCACGTGCGGGCTGTAGCCTAGCTGCTGCGCCACCGCGCGCACCCGCTCGTCGAGCACTGGGTTGACGTGTCCCTTGCCGGAAAGCGCCTTGGAGGCGGTGCTGATCGAGACGCCGGCCAGTTGGGCCACCTGGGTGATGGTGGCACGGGGGGGCTGGGGCCTGGCGCTCAAGCCTCTGCTCCTCTGCTGAAAGCTAAATCGGCGTGGAACGTTTCGTCCGCGAAACGTTTTTCAGTTTAGAGCAGCTGCCTGCCGCTGTCAATAGCCGCCAAGAGATAGTTGGCCCCAACCGTGGCACTCCAGTCGCCAGCGGCCGGCCCTTCGCTCCGCGCCCAGCGCGTGGGCCTGCTTCTCGGCGCTGCTAACTGTCGCCCGGCTCCTCGCCCGTCGTCCGCAGGTCCAGGGCCCCGCCGCGCGCCGGCTCGGCATCGGGATGGGCCAGGGATGTCCGCCGCAGCGTGTAGAGGTCCTTTGCCAGTACCTCGTCCGCCCGCTCAGCCACCGCGGCGTAGTCCTCGAAGGCCAGCAGAAAGCGCCCGCCCAGCCTGTCGCCGCGCGGCGAGGCCAGAAAGACGCACAGTCGCCCGGCCAGATGGGGATCGTAGTCCTCGCCGCGGGCCAGGCGCTCGCCGAGCCAGGGCGCCCAACGCAAGCCCTCCGCACTGGCCGCCAGGGCCTCGGTCATGCCGGACTTGACGAAACCGGGGATGATTGAGTAGAGGTTCACCCCATACTCGGCCACCTCCGCTTGCACCGTCTCGGTGAAGCGCACGATGGCCGCCTTGGAGGCGACGTAGGCGGTGCTGTAGGGGATGGGGCCGAGCGAGCCGCCGCCACTCATGTTGATGACCTTGCCGCCCCGGCGGGCGACCATGTGCTTGAGGAATGCCCGGCAGCAGTTGAAGGTGCCAAAGAGGTTGACCGTCACGTCCTGCCACCATTCCGCGGGGTCCGCTTCCCAGACCGGACCGATAGTCTTGTAGCGCCCGGCGTTGTTGACGAGCAGGTCGACGTGCCCGTGGCGGTCGAGCAAACCGGCGACCATCCCTTCCACCTGTTCCGGCCGCGTGACGTCAACCTGGTAGGTGCTTGCCGCCCCGCCGGCCGCTTTGAGCCCGGCTACCGTTGCCGCGAGCGGACCACTCTGCCGGCCCGCCAGCACCACGTGCGCCCCAGCCGCGGCCAGCTCCTGGGCTATGGCCCGGCCGATGCCGTGCCCACCGCCGGTGACGACGGCCACTTGCCCGCTCAGTTCTCCCACGGTAATACCTCCGGTACGAGTTGCCGCTACGGGCGGCCCGAAGTAACTCACCTTCTTTAGAAAATGGAAATGAGACGCTCCGGGCCGCTGGGCAACGCTCAGCCTGGCCACCCTCCGCCCTCCCTCCGAGGGATCCGCGGTCTGCGCCGGATCGCTATTTGCCCCCGCCGATGCGCACGCCGGCAATCTCCTCCAGAACCTGGGCGATCACCGTGTGCGAGCGGTCGCGCTTGCCCAGGGCTAGAGCCATGCTGTACAGCTGCCGCGCTGGCGCCAGGGTGAAGAGCGGCACCCCCAGGCACGCCGCCAGGTTCTGCCCCAGCCCCAGGTCCTTGTGCGCCATGCTCGCTTTGAAGCCGGGCGTGTAGTCGCCCGTCAGCATCTGCTCGCTAACGATGGCTTTCAAATGAGGGTTGTTGGCCGCGGTGGCGCCTTGGCTTGGTCATTATCAGCCTCCCACTTGGCGTAGCGGCGCCCGACCCCGCGAGGCCCGGGCGAGCGCCGGCAGCATTATACCCGGCCCGCCGGGTCCCGCCGAGCCTATTCATGGGCAACTCGGCCGCCTCCAGACATAGGCTGGCGGCCGCGGGCGCTGCGCCCGGGCCGCCAGAAGAGCCCAGCCTTACGAAGATACCGCCTAGCGCCCCACGTTGATCTGGCGTGGGTCGAGGGCGTCGCGCATGGCGTCCGAGAAGTAGTTCAAGCCGATCAACAACATGGTCAGGGCCACGCCGGGGAAGACGCCGTAGTACCAGGCCACCCGCAGGAACTGGCGGCTGTAGGACAGCATCGAGCCCCAGGAGGGCTCGGGTGGCTGCGCGCCCAGACCCAGGAAGGAGAGAGAGGCTTCCAGCAGCACGGCAAAGGCCATCGCCACCGCCGATTGCACTATCAAGGGACTCAGAGCGTTGGGCATGATGTGCCGGAAGACGATACGCGAGTTGTCGGAGCCCAGGGTTCTGGCCGCCAGCACGTAATCGCGTTCCTTCTCCGTCAGGGCGCAGGCCCGCGCCAGGCGGGCGAAGATGGGGATGTTGGAAATGCCCACGGCGATGGCCGCGTTCACCGCGCCCGGGCCCGTGACCAAGACCACGGCGATGCCCAAGAGGATCGTCGGGAAGGAGAGCAAGCAGTCCCAGAGCCGGTTGACCACCGCATCCACCCAGCCGCCCAGGTAGCCCGAGATCAGCCCCGTGGTGGCCCCAAAGGCGAAGCCGATGGCCACCGAGATCAGGCCCACGGTGAGGGAGATGCGGGTGCCCCAGATGATGCGGCTGAGCAAGTCCCGTCCGAACTCGTCGGTGCCCAGTAGGTACTGGCCGTTGGGCGCCAGGAGCTCGTCACCCGCGTGCTGGATCACCGGGTCGTAGGGCGAGATGAGCGGTGCGAAGATGGCGACCGCGATGAAGAAGACCAGTAACCCCACCCCGATCCTGCCACCGGGGTTGCGCAGGATGCGCCGCGTCGACTGTACCCAGGGGCTCTGGGCGGACTCGCGCTCGGACTGAGGCTTGATTGCCGGTGCAGCTTGCGTTGCCACCTAGCCACCCCCTCTGCTCAGACGAATGCGCGGGTCTAGATAGGCATAGGTGATGTCGGTGATCAGGTTGATGAGCACGAACACCATCACCAGCCACAAGAGCGCCGCCGAGACCACCGTGTAGTCGCGCTGTTCCACCGCCTGGATGATGAGCCGCCCCACCCCCGGCCAGGCGAACACCGACTCCACCACCACCGCCCCGCCCAGGAGGCGGCCAAACTGCAGGCCCACCACCGTCACCACCGGCACCAAGGCCGAGCGCAGGGCGTGGCCCACCACGACGCTGCGTTCTGGCAGGCCCTTAGCCCTAGCGGTCCTCACGTAGTCCTCGTGCAGCACTTCCAGCATCGCCGTGCGCACGAAGCGGGTGAACACCGCCGACATATGCAGCCCCAGGGTGATCGAGGGCAGGATCAGACTCCGCAGCCCCATCCCCGGGTTTTGCATCGGATCAATGCGCCCGCCAGGCGGCAACATGCCCAGGACGAGCGCGAAGAGCAGAATCAAGAGAATCCCCAGCCAGAAGTTCGGCACCGCCAGGCCCAGGGCGGTGTACCCCTGGACGAAGAGGTCGATCTTAGAGCCCTGCCTGATGGCTGCGATCACCCCCAGGGGCAGCGAGATCACAATCGCCAACAAGAGCGACGACAGGGCGAGCTGCATGGTGGCCGGGAAAGCATAGCCTACCAGGTCGATGACAGGCATCTTGCTGATGTAGGACTTGCCCAGGTCGCCTTGCGCGATCTGCTCCAACCAGATGGCATACTGCACCAGCAAGGGCTTATCCAGCCCCATTTTGACACGCACGGCCGCGATGACGTCCGGCGTGGCGTCGGGTCCGGCCACCGTCTCCGCGGGGTCGCCCGGCACCAGGTGCAGCAGCATGAACACTAGGAACGAGGAGAGCAGGATCACAGGGATCAGCTGCAATAGCCTGCGGATGATGTACGAAACCATGGCGCAACTTCCTTATGCGTAGTCTAGGGGAGGCGGCTGGCTGCCGCCTCCCATCGCCGCGCAGCCATTGTGTCTCTTAGTTGCGCTCCTTTCAAGGGGCGCAGCCCCTCCCAACGCGGTCTTGTGGACCGCTCGGCGCTACTTGTCAAGCCACATGTTCGTGACAAACGGCACGTTGTCCACGTCATAGCCGAAGCCCTTGAGGTAGCTGGTGTACGCCCAGGGACGGGTGGACTCGGCCACCGGAATGGTGAAACTCTCGTCCAGCATCTTGGTCTGGATCTGGCGGCAGCTGTCCGTGCGCTGCTGCTGGTCGAGCGTCGACGGCAGATCCCGCGGCCGCCATGGCTGCGGGCGCCTGCGTGGCTCGCGGCACGCTGGGCACCTGCGCCTGCGGCTTCACCGGCGTGGGCGCTGGGACACTGGGCGTCGCCAGCTGGGCGGCTGAGCTGCAGGCCTCTAGCAGGCCCAAGCCAGCCACCGCCACGCTCGTCGCTGGAAACCGGCGACGGGTCAAACTGTTGGACATTCCGTTCTCTTCCTCCAAGAGCCTTGGCATATATTGCCCCTGCGCCTCCCGCAGAGGCCGCTCCCTTCCCCGACCCCCACTCATTCGCTGGGTGGTCGGGGACGAGGTCTTCCCTAGCACATCGGCGGTCTCTCGACCATCCTCTTCAGGCGCTCGACGTTGCGCCGTAGCGACTGCAGCTCCTTCACCCGGGCATCGGGGTCCTCCAGCGCCTGGTAGACCACCGAGCCCTCGCACTGCGCCGGCACCGGTAGGTCGGCCAGGTAGCAGGCCGTCGGCACCACGTCGGTGAGCCAGACGGTGCGTTCGACCACCTCACCCTTCTTCACGCCCGGCCCGGCCATAATGAACAGGCTGTGCAGGTCGCCGATGCCGAACTTGGCCGTGGGCAGGTGGATGCCGTGCTCCTCGTAGAAGCGCGGGTCGACAGCGTAGATTATATCGCCTGAGCGCTCGTCGTAGTGGCCGAGAACTCTCGCGTCCTCGCGCTTCAAAGCCAGCACCACCGGCTTGAGCCCCGTCTCGGGGTCGTTCCACTCCAGTAGCGCTTTGATCGTCCGCTCGCGCACTCGCTCATACTCTTCGCCCGGCGGCACCGTGCCCTCGGGGTCGCGGCCCTTGAGATTCACATACACATGTACCGTGCGCTGGCCGGCCGCCTGCGTGCGCGACCAGTCGATTTGCCGGCGCTCGCCCGGCTCGCCGGGTTTGTAGGCGAGTAGCCCCGCCGCCTCCAGGACTTCCTGCACCTGGAAGTGGCGACCTTTGGGCTTGGCGCCGTGATCCGAGACCGCGAACACCAGCGTCTTCTCGTCAGCCGCCTCTAAGATCCGTCCCAGGCAGCGGTCGACGCTCTGGTAGAGCGCCGTCTCGGCCGCGGTCAACTCCGCCTGCAGCTCGCGGCTGCGGGTGCTGGTCGGCTCCAGGTCGGCCGAAATGGCGTGATAGAGCCCGTCCGGCGAATGGACGTGAATGAAGAACAGGTCCCACGGTTTGTTGGTCAGCAGGTAGTGGCTGGCGTCGGCCAGCCAGCGGTTGTGCAGGTCGTTGGCCTCCACCAGCGTCTGGGCATCGATCCACTCCATCACCCAGGCGTCGAAGGGCGGGCGCACCAACGGCAGGCCCTCCGCGCTCTTGATCTCCTCTTCCAGCTCGGCCGGCTCCGCCCAACCGTGCAGAGCGCCGATGCCCGGCACGAACAGCCGGAACTGGGAGGCATCCGGCGAGAGCTCCAGCAACTTCATCCGGAAAACCGCTTCCTTGGGCCCCGCCTCGGTGGGGAACGTGTCGTAGATGTGCCCGCTCCACTCGCCAACTTTCAGCCGGGCGTACACGCCTTGCTTGTTCTTGGCCTTGGCCACCACGACCGTGTCATAGCCCTTGCCCTCAGCGGCATCTACCAGAAGGTGCCAGGTGAAGGGCGGCATCGGCGTCGCCGGCTTGACCGGCCTGACGCTCACCTCCGCCTCCAGCGCCCTGGGCGAGTGCTCCACGCCCTCCCAGTCCGACGCTCTCTTGAACGAGACCTCGTTGGCGAAGGGGTAGGGCTCCGTCGAGAGCAGGAAGTGCTGGCAGAGGTTGTTCAGGTTGAACAGTCGCCGATCCACTCCCAGGCGGATATCGTTGATGTGCAGACCGTTGCCACCCAGGCGCCAGCCGTCCGGATTGTTGGCGTTCCAGGTCACCGGATAGTTGACCAGGATGGTGCGTTTGCCGGCGCGGGCCGCCGCCTCCCAGAGGCGTTCGGCCTTCACCTCGCGCGAGTCGAAGTTCTGGTGCGTCTTGTCCAGAGGGTCGCCGGGCTCGAAGCCGTCGAAGTCGGTGAGGCCGTGGGTGCCCGGCCAGGCCCCCGTGGTAATCGTCGTCCAATTGGGCGGGGTGATGGTCGGGAACGGCGCCAGGCAGTTGGGCGCGTAGACGCCCTCCGCCAGCAACCTGCCCAGCGCCGGCAGCTTGCCCTCCCTGGCCAGCGCCACCAGACGCGGCACGATTGGGGCATCGATACCCAGCACCATCACTTTTTCTGCTTTAGCTGCCATACGTGCTCCTGATCAGCGCCCTCCCCCTGAAGAGGTTCAGGGGCGGACAGTATTGCCTAGTACTCGGTGGTACGGCGCTGTCACCCGGGGCTCAAGCCCCGGGCTCAGGGTACAAAGCCCCCTCGAAGGGGGCTGGGGAACGTCCCCAGCCGGCTGAAGCCGGCTTTGTCTCTGAGCCCGGCTCATTTATGGCCGGGCGACGGCGACCCCGCGACTTCGACAGTCTACGGGCGGCGGTCCCGCGCCACCGCGGATCGCAAACTGTCCTGCCCTGAACCCTCCCAAAGGGAGAGGGGGTTGGCCGTACGCACCCTACTTATCCAACCACATATCCACCGTGAAGAGCGAGCTTTCGCGGCTATAGCTCTGGCCCTTCACGTAGTTCTGGTACACCCAATATGACTGGTTGCCGGCGATAGGCATCTGGAACGACTCGTCCAGAATGATCTCCTGGATTTTGCGGTAATTGACCTTGCGCTTGTCGCGATCCAGGACTTTTACCGCCTCGTCGCGCAGTTTCACGAACTCGGGCAGGTCGAAACCGACCACGCCGTTCTGGTCCTTGTTGTAGAAGACTATGGCTCCAGCCAGAGTGCTTCCCGGGTCGCGGTTGGCCCGGCCATAGTTGTGCGCCACCATCTCAAATTCGCCTTTGGTGGTGCGACCCTCGTAGACGGTCGCCTCCACGTCCTCGATCTTGGCGTTGATCTTCAATTTGGCCAGGTCGGCTTGCACGATCTGAGCGATGCCCAGCAGCGGCGGGTTGGCCTTCTGTGAACAGAGCAACGTGGTGTCGAAGCCGTTGGCGAAGCCGGCCTCGGCCAGCAGCTGCTTGGACTTCTCCAGGTCGTACTTGTAGCTGCCCTCCAGGTCGCTGAAGTACGCCCACGAGCCGCGCGGCCACATCAGACAGGTGTGCTCCACCGTGCCGGACAACAC
The DNA here is from genome assembly GCA_023473795.1 of Chloroflexota bacterium. Taxonomy (GTDB): domain Bacteria; phylum Chloroflexota; class UBA6077; order FW602-bin22; family JAMCYS01; genus JAMCYS01. The sequence continues at coordinate 50,622 of JAMCYS010000088.1, forward strand.
CTGCTTGGCGACGCGCCCACGGTCGATGGCCCAGTTGATCGCCTGGCGCACCTTCTTCTTCTCGAAGGGCCCCTTGTTCTTGACCATTACCTGGAACATGCCCTGCGCGCCCGCGCCGGGCTCGGCCACGAGGGTGGAGATGCCCTTGAGGCGCGGCACGTCCGTCAACGCCATCGACCAGATGCCGTCCACGGCCTTCGTCTCCAGGTTGATCACCAGCGTCGCCGGGTCCGGAATGGTCTTGAAGGTCACTTCGTCCAGATACGGCTGGCCCTTCTGCCAGTAGTCGGGGAAGCGCTTGGCCACGAACTCCTGGCCGGGAACGTAATTGGTGACCATGAACGGCCCCGAGCCGGCATCCCTGGTGCTGATCTTGTCGACCGCCGTCTTGTCGAACATGCAGAGCGTGTCCAGGGCGTCGAAGACCAACGGGTTGGGGGCGTCGAACTTCAGCTCGGCCGTGTACTTATCCGGCGTCTTGACGTCCTTGATAAGGCCAAAAAGCTGGCGCATCTGCGGCGAGCCCGTGGTCGGGTCCTTGGCGAACTGCCAGGAGAACACCACGTCTTCCGACGTGAAGTCGCGCCCGCTATGGAATTTCACCCCCTGGCGCAGCTTGAGGGTCATCGTCAGACCGTCGGGCGAGAACTGCCACGACTCGGCGTGCTCGGGCTGCGGGTTGAGGTCCTTGTCCAGGCGCACGAGGTAGCCGTAGAGCGACTTCAGCCAGCTCATGTTGCCCCGCGCCAGGTCGACGCCGTTGAAGTCCTTCATGTTGATCGGCCGCGCCAAGGTAAGCCTGCCGCCCTTCTTGGGCGTGCCAGCGGCCGCCGGGGCCTGGGTCGCGGCGGCCGCTGGCGTCGCCGCCGGAGCAGGCGTGGCGGCTGGCTTGGGGGCCTCCGTCGCTTTCGCCGCCGGAGCGGTCGTGGGCGCGGGCGCCGCCGGCTGCTGGCAGGCCGCCAGCAGTGGTGCCGCTGCCATCAACCCTCCCGCCTTCAACAGGTCTCGCCGGGTAAGTACGCGTTGGCCGCGCCCGACCTTCATTGGGTACCTTCCTTTCTCTTTCAACCCTTTGTTCTTCAACGGCGACTCAAGTTGGCCGAGATTGGTGACTAGCGAGTGATTTCCTAGACCCCTGCTCCCAGCTCGCGGGACGCTGCTGGCTGTCCCGCGGCGTCGCCGTAGGCACGCATCACGCGCACGATGCGGTCGACGTGGGCCCGCATCGCCTCGGCAGCCCTTTCCGGCTGCCGGTGCTTGATGGCCTGCACAATAACCAGGTGCTCCTCGGGCGCCAGACCTTCCGCCCCCGCCTGGCGCTGGATGCGCGTCTGCACCTGTAGCAAGTGGTTGTCTTCCAGAATGAAGTTCGCCACCGCCTGCAGCACGTGGCTCTTCGATGCCTGGGCGACCAGCTTGTGGATTGCCCGGTTGAGGTCGGCCGCCCGTCTGCCCGCGCGCACTTCAGCGATGTGGGCCGCCACCGCGCGCTCCAGTTCGACGACCTCCTCGTCGCTGGCGTTGAGGGCCGCCAGACGGGCCGCCTCGGCCTCGATCAGCCGCCGCGCGCCCAGAACGTCGAGGATGTCCTCGATTCGTTCCACGTGGACCGCCTGCCAGAGCTCGTGCTGAGCGGAGCGGCGGGCGCGCGTTTGTTCGTGTTCGGTAAGGCGCCGCTTTCCCTTTTCCGTCAGCAGCCTGCCCTTGGAGCCAACGGCCTGGGTGAAGCCTCTAACGTCGAACTGGCGCAACAACCGGCCGGCGGTAGCTTCGCTGAGGTTGATGCCAGCCGCCTGGAGTGAACTGCGAATGCGCCAGCAGCCTACTGGTCCGAGGCTCTGGCTAATCTCTTTGAGAGCAAAGTACTCGGTCGCCACGTCGGCGTCGTCGCCCCGCTGCGCTCCGGCCCTCGGGTGGGGGCTTGTCTTCGCCACCGCCATTTCTCCTCCCTGGCTGCCGCCGGTCGCTGCCTCAGACCGTCGGGAGACCTCATCAGCGCTGATCAGGCCTCATCAACAATGGTTGGGCGTACGGTAGCACAGGCCGTTTGCCCTGTCAATAGTCCGAACTTGAGATCCGTGCATAACTGGCAGGTATGGCGTAGGGGCGGGGCTCCGTACCCGCCCGCCCGTCTAATCCCCACGCCGAGCTGGCAACTACGCCGCTACGGCGGCCGCGGCCGCCCCCTTCGCTACGCTTCGGGGACATGGCTGGCGGGCGGGCAGA
>JAMCYS010000001.1 GCA_023473795.1 Chloroflexota bacterium
GTATTGCGTCCTGTGCCTCGCGCTTTGCTGGCGGCTCTGCTGCAGCCGTGGGCAATGGCAAACGCTCACTAAGGAGGAATCAATGAGCGAAGGGACGAGTCGTACAGCCAGACGCCCTCGGCGTCGGTGATATACACCGGGTTGGTTTTCGATTGCACGGACCAGGAAACGAGCACGTGCTCGCGCGTGTTGCGCGCCACTACTTCGGGGTCCGTGTAGGGCGCGCCCGCGGTCTCAACCATATTCGCATTCCTCTCTGACGACTGCTCCTGGCTGGCGACGGCGCCTAGGCCGAGAACCGCTTGCGCACGATGTATTTGCCGGCTCCCACCTGGCCGACGAACTTGCCACCCTCCGCCACGACCTTGCCGCGCGACAGCACCGCCGCGACCGCACCCTTGGCCTTGAAGCCTTCGTAGGGGGTGTAGTCGACGTTCTGGTGCAGGGCGCTGGCGGTGATGGTGTGCTCGACCGCGGGGTCGAAGACGACGAGGTCGGCGTCGGCGCCGACGGCCACGGTGCCCTTGTCCGGGTAGAGGCCGAACAGCTTGGCGGGCGTCGTGGCGATGAGATCCACCATCTTGTTGAGGCCGATCTTGCCGCCCAACACGCCGGCCGTGTACATAAGGTACAGGCGCGTCTCGATGCCAGGCACGCCGTTGGGGATGGCGGCGAAGTTATCCCGACCCATGTCCTTCTGCCCCTTGAAGTTGAAAGGGCAATGGTCCGTGGCCACGGTCTGCAGATGGCCGGTGTTCAAGCCCGACCAGAGGCGCGGCCAGTTGGCCTTGTCGCGCAAGGGCGGCGAGCAGACATACTTGGCGCCGCCGAACTCGGGTTCGTCGTAGTCCTCGATCGACTTCAGCAGATACTGAGGGCAGGTCTCGGCGTAGACCGGCAGGCCGCGGTCGCGGGCCGCGGCCACTTTGTCGAGCGCCAGGGCCGCGCTCAGGTGGACGACGTAAATGGGAGCCTCTGCCATCTCGGCCAGGGCGATCGCCCGGGCCGTCGCTTCGGCCTCGGCCTCTGGCGGGCGGCTCAAGGCGTGATAGCGGGGCGTGACCTGGCCGGCGGCGACCATCTGCTTGACGAGGACGTCGATCACGTCGCCGTTCTCGCCGTGGAAGGAGATGAGCGCGCCGGACTCTCTGGCCTTGCGCAGTGCCTTGAAGAACGTCGCGTCGTCCACCATTAGCGAGCCCTTGTAGGCCAGGAAGAGCTTGAAGCTGCTGACGCCGGCTTCCACCAGCTCCGGCATCTCCGCCAGAACGGGGTCCGGCAGATCGGTAATCGCCACGTGGAGACCGTAGTCGACGCAAGCCTTGCCCCGCGCCTTCTCCTGCCAGGTATCGAAGGCATCGCGCAGGGACTTGCCCTTGGACTGGATGGCGAAATCGACGACCGCCGTCGTGCCGCCCATCGCCGCCGCTCTGGTACCGGTCAGGAAATCGTCCGCGGAAACCGTGCCCCCGAAAGGCATGTCGAGGTGCGTGTGAACGTCGATGGCGCCGGGCAGCACGTACTTGCCTTTGGCGTCGATCACCCGCTCCGCTTCGGCCTGCAGGTTCTGGCCGATCGCCTGCACCTTCTCGTCGACGACCAGAACGTCGGCAACGTAGGTGTCGGCCGCCGTGACGATGGTGCCTCCCTTGACTAGGACGCGCATAGAGCCACCTCCTCTTATTGAACCTCTAACTGAACTTCGGGTTCCGGGCTTGGCCCACTTGCCTCCGGCTGGCGCTCGCCGGTGTGAGCGCCAGCGCACCACTAGACGACGTCGCCTTAGCCGCCGCGGCAACCCTGCGCGCCGGCCGCCGACACGTACTGCTCCCAGCTCATGTAAGGCTTGCCCTGGTCCACGCGCGCCATGGCGATGGCGCCCTCCACCGGGCAGGCCAGCAGACAGAGATTGCAGCCCACGCAGGTCTCCTGGTCGACCATTGGCACCCTGGTGCCGGTTTGCAGTCTGATCGAGTCGTGGCCGCCGTCCCGGCAGGCCGCGAAGCAGACCTGGCAGCCGATGCACTTCGCCTCGACGATCTGTGAGCGCACTTGGTAGTTGAGGTCGAGCTTGCCCCAATCCGTGAGGCTCGGCACCGCCTTGCCGATGATCTCCTGAATGGAGTGGAAGCCCTTGTCCTCCAAGTAGTTCGTGACGCCGTCGATCATGTCCTCGATGATGCGGAAGCCCCAGTGCATGACCGCGGTGTGCACCTGGGTGCTGGTCGCGCCCATAACCATGAACTCCAGGACATCGCGCCAGGTGGTGATGCCGCCTATACCCGAGATGGGCAGGCCAAACTCCTCGTCTTGCGCCAGCGTGGCCACCATGTTGAGGGCAATGGGCTTCACCGCAGGCCCGCAGTAGCCGCCGTGCGTACCCCGGCCGTTGACCGAGGGAATGGGCTCGAAGCGATCCAGATCCACGCCGATGATGCTGCTGATCGTGTTGATCAGGGACACGCCGTCGGCGCCGCCGGCTTTCGCGGCCCGCGCCGGCTGCCGGATGTCGCTGATGTTGGGCGTTAGCTTGACGATGACCGGCGTGCGGGCCACCGATTTCACCCAGTCGGTGGTGCGCTCGGTGTACTCGGGCACCTGCCCCACGGCGGCGCCCATGCCCCGCTCGTGCATGCCGTGCGGACAGCTGAAATTCAGCTCCAGGCCGTCGCAGCCGGACTCCTCGACCTGGCGTACGAGCTCCTGCCAGGCCTCTTTCTTGCTTTCGGCCATAATCGAGGCGACGACTGCCTGCTGGGGCCAGCGGCGTTTGATGTCGGCGATCTCGCGCACGTTGTCCTCGATTGAACGGTCTGAGATCAGCTCGATGTTGTTCAGCCCAACCAGGCGCCGGGCGCCGTAGTTGAGTCCGCCCAAGCGCGAGCTGACGTTGATGATCGGCGTGCCGATGGTTTTCCAGACGAAGCCGCCCCAACCGGCGGCGAAGGCCAGGTCGGCTTGTTTGGCGGTATTGGTGACGGGCCCGGACGACAGCCAGAACGGGCTGGGTGCTTTGATGCCGGCCAGATTGACACTCAGATCTACCATCGCCTGTTCTCCTTCCTTGTGTCCAGGCTAGGCCACGATCGCGGCGTGGATGCCCCGCGCTGCCCGCTTGGCCTGTTGCACGGCGAAAACGACCTCGCCCCCGCCGGAAACGCAGTCGCCGCCGGCGAAGATTCGTGGCTGCGAAGTGCGACCCGTCTCGGCGTCAACCTCGAGCCGCCCGCCCTTCACCTGCAGCCCCAGGCGGGCGATTGTGCTCGCCAGGGGCGCCTGCCCGAGAGCCTTGATCACGGTGTCCACTGCCATCACGTACTTGCTGCTGGGCACAGGCTGCGGCCGGCGCCGCCCGCTCTCGTCCGGCGCCGCCAACTGCGTGCGCACGCATTCCAGGCCGGCGACCTGCCCCTTGCCCACGATGCGGACCGGTGCCGCCAGCCACTGGAAATTGACGCCCTCCCCGCGGGCGAAGTCGACCTCGTACTTGTAGGCGGGCATCTCCTCCTGGCCGCGGCGGTAGACGACCGTCACCTCGCGCGCTCCCAGTCGCCTGGCCACAGTAGCGGCGTCGATCGCGGTGTTGCCGCCGCCGACGACGGCTACCCGCTCGCCAATCCGGATGTGGCCGAGATCGCCCAACTTGGCGGCGGCGATGAGGTCGAGCGCCTCGTAGACGCCGGACAACTCCTCCCCGGGGACGCCCAGGTGGGCACCCCCGCCGAGGCCGATAGCCACAAATAGGGCGTCGTAGTCCCGCAGCAGATCCTCAGGCTGCACGTCCCGACCGACCGCCACCCCCGTTCGGATGGCGACCCCCAGTCCGCGCACCATCTCTACTTCCGCCAGGCTGTTCTCGAGGGGCAGGCGGAGGGGTACGATGCCGTAGGTGTTGAGTCCGCCGGCCTTCTCGCGCGCCTCGAAGACGGTCACCGCGTGGCCAAGCTGCGCCAGTTCGGCGGCGCAGGTCAGGCCAGCGGGCCCGCCGCCGATCACCGCCACTCGTTTGCCGGTCGGTCTGCCAGCCCGCAGTACGCTCTTGCTGTTCGCCGCCGCCCAATCGGTGACGGAGCGCTGCAGACGACCGATGGCCACCGGCCTATTCGTCTTGCCGACCACGCAAGCCCCTTCGCAGAGCTCGTCGACCGGGCAGACCCGGGCGCAGCTGGCGCCCAGCGGATTGGCCTGGAGGATGACGCGCGCCGCGCCCCGGAGGTTACCCGTGGTGATCTTGCGGATGAACGCCGACACGTCGACCGCCGCCGGGCAGGCCTGCGCACAGGGAGCGTCGAAACAGTACAGGCAGCGCGCTGCTTCGTCCAGCGCGGCCTGGCTGCTGAACGGCGGCGTCACCTCGTTCAGCCTGCCGACCGCCACTCCCCCGCCGAGTTCGCTCGTCCCTTCGCTCATTGATTCCTCCTTAGTGAGCGTTTGCCATTGCCCACGGCTGCAGCAGAGCCGCCAGCAAAGCGCGAGGCACAGGACGCAATACTCCCGCCGAGACCAACAACAAAACCACGGGTACCGATGGCAACCGTGCCGCGGCTACTATAGCAGCCGAGGGTAGGCAAGTACATGCTAATCGACCGCGGGTTCGAGGCAGGCGCTGGCTCCATTATGGCAGGTGGTTACAGTATTGACAAATGGGCTGGGCTCGCTATACTCATGGACTTAATTGGCCCTTCAGAATTGAGCCATTGCCGCGTCGTCGCGGGCAGATTGAGGCGGAGACGGCCTTCAAGCACTAATGCGTGCCTCCTTTGCCCGCTGGCAGATAGTTCCCGCGACTTGGTACTTGGCGATAGGCCGCGCACTCTGGGCAGCAATTACTGTGCTGGAGGGTCACAATGCCGGACTGGCGACGCGGCACTGAAGTGGCGCTCAGACCATCACCGTCCGCCGACAAGGCGGGCCTGATGGTCTTTTTCATTGCCCGGTCGGTCGCCAGACCGAGGGAAGGAGGTGAGGCGCCAAGCGACTAGACAACCGGCCGCGCTGTTCAGTGTCAATTGGCAACCAACGCGGAACTGAGGTTGGTACGAAATCATTGTCCCCTAGTGATGGAAGGAAGGTGCAGTGGTGGCAAGTCTTGCCTCTGTGGTTAGAGAGGTAGACGGCCGGTTCGAGCTCACGCAAGAGCTGCCGACCAGCTCTCTCTACAACAAGGACCTGGCCCCAACCCCGCTCTCGGCACGCACCTGGGGCTACTACGAGTACGCCTCGATCTGGATTGGCCTCGCCGTGTGCGTGCCCACGTGGATGCTCGGCTCGAGCATGATCGCGGCCGGCTTCGACTGGGTAACCACGATGATCACCATCGCCCTGGGCAACTGTATCGTCCTGGTCCCGATGGTCATGAACTCCTTCCCCGGGGCGAAGTTCGGCATCCCCTTCGCGGTGCTGCTCCGTTCCAGCTTCGGCGTCTACGGCACCAATCTACCCAGCATTCTGAGAGGAATCGTCGCCTGCGGCTGGTTTGGCATCCAGACCTGGATCGGCGGTGCCTCGATCGACGGTCTGCTCACCGCTCTCACCCCCGCCTGGGCAGTGGTTCCAGCCCACGTCTGGGTTTCCTTCTTCGTGTTCTGGGCAATGAACATGGCCATCTGCTGGTACGCCCCGCCGGGCAAATCGATGCCTGGGGTCAAGTTGATGGCCGACTACGCCGCCCCAATACTGCTGCTCATCGGCGTTGGCCTGCTCTGGTGGGCCGTTTCCGCAGCCGGTGGTTGGGGCCCGATGCTAAACCAGCCCAACAAGGCAGACATGGCCCTCTGGCCGGCCTTCCTCACCGCAATGGTCGCCTACTGGGCGACGATGGCCCTGTCCATCGCCGACATCACGCGCTTCGCCCGCAACCAGAAGGTGCAGTACTGGGGCCAGATCCTCGGCATGCCGACCACGATGACCGTTTACGCCTTCTTCGGCGTAGCGGTGACCTCGGCTACCGTGGTCATCTACGGCAGCGCCGTCTGGGATCCCATCGAGGTGATGACGAAGACCGGCAATCCGTTGTTCATGTTTGTCGGCCTGATCTTCATCATCCTGGCCACCCTGACGACTAACGTCACCGCCAACATCGTTGCCCCGGCCTACGCCTTCACCAACCTGTTCCCGAAGTACATCTCCTGGCGCGTGGGGGCGATTCTCACCGGAATCGTCGGCGTGATTATGCAGCCCTGGAACCTGCTGGCCGACCCAACCGCTTACATCTTCACCTGGCTGGGCAACTACTCGGGCTTCCTGGGGCCCATCGCCGGCATCATGATCGCCGACTACTGGATCTGCCGGCGGCACAACCTCCACCTGCACGATCTTTACCTCCCCAATGGCCGCTATCGCTACATGAACGGCTGGAACCCCGCCGGCGTCGGCGCCTTGATCGTCGCCGTCGTCGTCTGCTTCCTGCCCTTCCCGTTCATGACCGACTGGCGGTGGTTCATCGGCGCCTTCGTCGGGCTTGTAGTCTATTGGCTGCTCTACGAGTTCTATCTGGTCAAGAACTACGAAGGCGAAGCGGCCTCCGCTGGACGCAGTGCGACCTAGCGCTAAGCCTATCTTGCGAGATGGCCGCCGGTCCGACCGGCGGCCATTTTCAGTTCCAGTTTGACAGGGGGACACGCGGCCATTAGACTCCCGACGTATCCTCGTTGCTCGTCTCGGCGTGGCGGCCATCCTGTTGCTCTCCCTCTGGCACTCGGTCCAATTGTGACGAGGCGTGGAGTAGGTCGTCAGTCTGAGGCCTCGAAGGGGCCGAAGAGTCCTCTCGCCCGAGGATGGCGAGAATATTTGGCCGTCGCAGCTGGTGTACGAGTTTCAGCCTAGGGCTGGTCAGATTCTTCGCCCGCCCCCTTGCAGGGGACACGGCCGAAGGGCGGGCTCAGAATGACATAACCGACGGACGGCTCGGGGGAATCGACTTACGGCAGTCGCACAGAAGGGACTTGGAGCAACAGCCGATGGATTATCTGCTGGGCGTGGGAATCGCGGCGGCCTACTTGGCAGTCCGGTACTTCACTCTGCGTTGGGTCCCCACTGGGGGGCGCCGTGCCGAGAGTGCGGTTGTCCGGGAGCCAGGCCTCTACGCCGCTCGGTCTCTAGTCTCGCTCGTCTTGCTGGCCGCCGCCTTCGCCTTTCTGCTCTTCCGTGCGAGCCACACCAGCCTGCTGTTCCCGCCCGTCAGTGGGGTGGCGGCCATTCTGCCCAGCGTCGTCGGGGTGGTCTTCTCGCTTCTGGCGCTGATGCAGGTGTCGCAGGCCAAGCGGTTGCCGGAGTTTCTCGGGCTGTCGACGGGGCGAAAGGTGCTGTTCGTCAATGGGATGTTCGCCCTCTGTCGCCATCCCATGTACGCGGGCGTCTTGCTGGCCCTCTGGGGGCTGCTACTCAGCGAGCCCTACGCGCTCACCGTATTCGTCGTCGCCTTGCTCAGCCTCTCCTTCATCCTCGAGGCAAGCCACGAGGAGCAAACGATGGTGCGCGACTTTGGCGCCTATTACAGCCGCTACCAGGCCACGGTGCCTTTCCTGGTGCCGTTCGGCTTCCTTAGGTCCAGACAAGTCGCCGACGCCAATGGCGGCCAGAGCGCGACTGCGCCAGCTAGTCCGGGCGGCAAGAGGAAGCAAAGTGCCCGTCGTGGGCGCCGCTAGGAAGCGCCGCCGGGGCGGGCACGGCGGGTGGGGCCGGCTTTCCGAGCAGTTGACGGCCGTGTGCGGCCACTTGCAGCAGCGAAGACGCCACCTGTCATTCTGAGCCCCGCCGCGGCGGGGCGAAGAATCTCCTGGCGCTCGCACGCGCGCCCCCCGCTGCGGCGGGGGAGATTCTGAGCGGCCGCCAGGCCGCGAAGAATGACAGAGGCCGTCTTCGTAGGTGACAAGACAGCAGCCCCTGCCTGGGCCGTGCTGGCCAATCCGGGCAGGGGCTGGCAGGCTGGGTCGTTCGCCTGCGCCGACTAGGTGCGGTTGGTGGTGCCCTCCCAGGTGCTGATGCGAGACGTGCGGCCGAGCTCCTCTTCGCTGAACCAGCGCACCGTGGCCGTCTTGGTCTCGGTGTAGAAGGCTAGGCCGTCCCTGCCCAGGATGTGCAAGTCGCCGAAGAACGAGTCCTTGTGACCGGTGAAGGAGAAGAACGACACGGGCACCGGAATGCCGACGTTCACGCCGCACATGTCGCCGTGGGTGCGGCGGATGAACTCCCGGCCGTAGTAGCCGCTGTTGGTGAAGATGCAGGAGCCGTTGGCGAAGCGGCTGCCGTTGGCGATGGCCAGGCCTTCCTCGAAGTCGTCGATGCGCTTGATGAAGGTGACGGGGCCGAACACCTCCTCCCGCCCGCAGCTCATCTCCTCGGTCACGTGGTCGAAGGCGGTTGCCCCCACGAAATGGCCGCCCTCGCAGCCTGGCACCACCGTGTCGCGGCCGTCCAGCAGCAGCTCCGCGCCTTCCTCGGCGCCCCTGGTGATCCAGTCCTTGACGAACTTCTGGTGTTCGGCCGAGACGACCGGCCCCAGCTCGGTCTTGGGGTCGTAGGCGCAGCCGATCACGCGCTCTTTGGCAAACTTGGTGAAGTAGTGCAGGAACTCGTCGGCGCAGGCGTTCTCCACGCAAAGCACGGGCAAAGCCATGCAGCGCATACCGGCGCAGCCGTACGTGGAGTTGACGATGCCGCGGGCGGCGCGCTCGAGGGAGGCGTCACGCAGGACGATGCCGTGGTTCTTGGCCTCGGTCTGCGCCTGCACCCGCTTGCCGTGGGCCGCCGCGGTGGAATAGACGTGCAGGCCAGTGCTGGTGGAGCCGATGAAGGACACGCCCTTGATCAAGGGATGGCGCAGCAGGATGTCAGCCTCGCCGCGGCTGCAGGTAACGATGTTGACCACACCGCGCGGCAGCCCCGCCTCGTAGAGGAGCTCGAGCAGGCGCATGCCCGACAGCGGTACCCAACTGGCCAGTTTGACCACCAGGGTGTTGCCGGCGGTGATGCAGAGTGGCACCAGCCAGCCAAAGGTGATCATTGCCGGGAAGTTGAAGGGTACGATGCCGGCGAAGACGCCGAGCGGCTCTCTGTAGGACGACGTGTCGTGGTCGGGCGTCACGTTCATCATGGAGTTGCCTTGCATCAGCATCGGCAGCGACATCGCCATCTCGCAGGCTTCGGCTATCTTGACGTATTCGCCTCGCGCCTCGTCGAGGTTCTTGCCCACCTCGGTCGAGGTCAGCACGGCCAGCTCGTCGAGGTGTTGCTCCACCAGGGCCTTGAAGCGGTACATGACCTGGGCGCGCACCGCCACCGGGCGGTTGGACCAGGCCGGGAAAGCGTCCGCCGCCGCCTGGATGGCATCGTTCACCTCGTCGGCGGTGCAGCACGGTGCCATGGCGATCACTTCGCCGGTGCTTGAGTTGGTGACCGGCATGTACTTGCTGGCCTTGGACTCCAGCCACTCGCCGTTGATGCAGTACCTCAGTCTCTTCGGTTCCGACACTGCTCTACCCTTTCTCTAGAATCTTGTTGCTGTCGGCTCGCTAGGCCGACGGGGCGACCCCGCAATGGCGACGAGGGATAACTGGAAGGTGCCGGCACTATAGCAGTCGGCCGGTAGCGGGTCAAGCCCGGCGCCGCGGCCCGTCCCTGTCTTGAGGAAGGAGAGCAGCAGCCGGAGCGGCGCGCCCAGGTCAATCTCACCTGGGCCAAGCAAGAGGGGCGCCCCGGCCGGGGCGCCCCTCTTGTCGCGGCGAGCAGCTGTTGGCGATTACCAGGGAATCTTGCCCACTAGCATGTTGCCGGCGATGTACAGGACGACTAGGGCCACGTACCCCAGGGAATCTTACCCACCAGCATGTTGCCGGACATGGCGACGTACAGGACGATTAGGGCCACAAACCCCAGTACTACTGCCATCCAGTCTTCAGTCAGCTTTAGCATTGCATCAACCTCACTTGATTGGGAACAGAACGCCGAAGATCATATAGGACACCAGCAAGCCGAGCGCCGCATTGAAGACCGTGGCGACGGCGTAGATACCCAGCGGCTTGCCGCCGAGCTTGCGTAGCTCCCCAAAGGCGAACTCGAGGCCGATCGAGACGAAGGCCATCGTGAGGAAGATGTTGCGGAGGGTCGTGACGTTGTCGCCGATCCCCTTAATGCCGGCGAAGACGCCGATGGTCACTAGAATAGACGTGACGATGAAGCCCAGCACGAATTTGGGGAAACGGTACCAGATTTCCATCGCGCTAGGCTTCTGATCGGGCTTGCGCTCGACGACCATGACCCAGTAGAGGGCCAGGAGGAAGGCCGCCACGCCGATGAGGGCGTTCTGCGACATCTTGACGATGGAGGCCGTGGTCATCGCCCCTTCGCTGTGGATCGCGCCCGCGCCCACCACCGCCGCGGTGGTATCGATGTTACCGCCGATCCAGGCGCCGGCAACCGTGGTCGATAGTCCCATCTGGTTCGCCGCCCAGGGCATGAAGAACATCAGCGGCATAGCGAAGAGGATCACCAGTGTGGTCACGTACGCCAGCTGCTCTTTCTTGGCCAAGACAGCGCCCGAGGCGGCGATGGCCGCGGACACGCCGCAGATGGACACCGAGGCGGACATCAACGCCCGCAACTTCTGGTCGACCTTGAAGAGGCCGCAAATCCACCAGGTGAAGAAGAAGACGCAGGTGATCATGATGACCGCCTGCACAACGCCGCCGGCGCCGACCCTCAGGACTTCACTGATGTTGATCGTGGCGCCCATGATCACCAGGCCGGTCTTGAGGAAGAGCTCGGTCCTGAAGCCCGCGCTCGCGTACTGCTTGGTCCCGGTCATAACGAAAACCGCGCTCGCCAAGAGGCCAAGCACTACCGCGGCGATGGGATACTCGACGACGCCCCGACCCCCGAAGAAGGCCCTGTTGCTCCAGTTTGTCAGCCACTGGGCGAGCCAGGCGAGCACAAAAACGATAACCACGCCGATGACGAATCTTTGCCAGTTAGATAGGCCGGATGGTCGCTCCTTCTGCAGTTCGATTGCCTGCTGTCCCATGTGTCCCTCCGTTACTCCTTTGTTCTGATTGAGGATTTGCCTCAACCGAAGCAGGTTGGCCGCCGGCATCGCCGGCCACTTGTGAACGGCGTAAGACAGTAGGTCGCGCGCCTTCTCTTCCACTCCCTGTTGCCTGGCACCACCTCCTCAGCTGCAGATTATTGGGCATAGATGGGCAGCTGTCAAGCAGTCGCTGGTATAAGCATGTGGCATGTTTATCACAAATTTAGCGATTGTGCGCCGAGGGGGTTACAGAAACAGACAGGGGGAGCCACACGGTGGCTCCCCCAAGTGTCAGAAGCAAGTCGCCACGCCGGGCCGCGCCCGGCGTGGCGACTACCTGAAGAACAGATTGCTGACGACGACCAGCACTACTAGTAGAGTCACGCCCAGACCGATGCTCCAGGCGATCAGCTTCTTCTCGACCGGCAGCAGTGGTTCGTAGGGGATCTTGCCCATTTCCTCGGCCAGGTTGGGCTCGGCCGCGGGCACGGGCGCCTTTATTGATTGTTGCACTTTCTTCTCCTTTGCTCCTTCAACCTACCCTACGCCAGCGGCGGCTTGACGCCGTTGAAGAACAGGTAGGAGATGAAAAGGCCGATCCAGATGATGAAGCCAAACAGGGAGAGCACGTAGACCAGCGCCAGCTTGCCGATGCCTTCCTGCCACAGCTTCTTGAAGTTGGACATCACGCCCAGGGTGAAGAAGGTCATCACGAAGAACAGCACCCGGAAGATATTGCTCTCTGCAGTGGCGATCTTGGCCTGGTTCAGTAGGCTGGGCGAGTTGACCGCCAGGACAAGGAATAGCACGAAGGTGATGACGTAGCCGATGACGAACTTCGGGAACCGCTCCCAAATCTCGATCGCGCGGACCTTCTCGCCTTTCTCCTTGTCGATGACGTTGGCCCAGACAAGGGCCAGCACGAAGGCCCACACGCCGATGAAGACGTCGATGAACGTCTTCACCGTCGTCGTGGCCATCAGGATCCAGCCTTCCTTGTAGTTCACGCCCTGCTCGGCCAGGGCCCTAGCCCTGATCAGCGAGTCGGCGACTGCGCCGCTAGCGGTGGCCGCGCCATCGGTCTTCACGGCTAGGCCCATCCAGGCACCGGCTACCATCGGCTCTTGGAACAGGAACGTCTGTGCCAGGAAGGGGAGGATCAGCAGTTCGACTACTGCGAAGATCACGACCAGTGAGGAAACCATGATCGGCACGATCGGGCGCGCCCGGATGGCACCACCAACCGCGATGGCAGCCGAGACGCCGCAGATCGAGATGCCGGCGGCCAGAGGCGCCGCCCACTCGCGGCTGAACTTGAAGAACTTGCGGGCCACCAGGTACACCAGCGCCCAGTAGATCAGGTAGGCTTCGATGATGGCGGCCAGGCCGCGGAACATCACCTCAGTGGCCAGACCAAGGGCGCCGGCGGCCTGCACGCCCAGGGACGCGCCCAGAATCACGATGGCTGTGCGGATGTACCACTCAGGCTTGATGCCTTCCTTGAGATAGTCCGCGAAGCGGGGGAAGAAGTTGCCTACGATCAGGCCGCCGAGCAAGGCCACCACGAAGCCCGCCTCGCCCGTCAGCCTCAGCGTCCAGGGCACGCTCTTGTAGAGCGCAACATCGGGGGTGGCGGCGATGTAGGCCACGTTGCCGATGACCCAGCAGGCGTAGCTCAGCCAGAAGATGATGGTGAAGCTAACGGCGAACTTCTTCAGGTTGAGGTTCAACGCTACAGCGCCGAGGCTCATGATAACCAGCAAGAAGAGATAACTGAGGACGATTGAGAGCACGCCGGGAAGTCCGGCGTAGTTCTTCGAGACTGGCTCGAAGGCCTTGCCCAGGTCGAGCCAGATGTTTGTCTTGACCGCGAAGCCCAGCAAGTCGACGTTGACCATCGTGAACAGGGCCAACACTACGACCGCCAGGCCGATCCACAGGGCCATCCAGTCATCGTTCTTGAACAGTGAACGCAAGGTTTCCCTCCTTGAGAGTGGCGCCGGCAATAGCGCCGGCCAAAATTACCGCCACCGTCGTCGGCGGCTAGGGGGGCGATCGGTCCGGGACACGACAAGCCGCGGTTGATCCCTGCAAACCGCGGTCAGTGCCTAGCCAGATCGCCTCACGGTGGTCCGCTTTGGTACTCCCGCCTCCTTTCTGTCTTCCGGCCAGTAGCCGGTTACATCGGCTCGATGATGCCCATGCGCATCGCGTAGCGAATGAGTTCCGTCCGATTGTGGATACCCAGCTTCGCCGCGATGTTGGCTCGGTGGCACATCACCGTGCGCTTGCTGACGCACAGCCTGTCGGCAATGCCCTGGCTGGTGTTGCCCTCCACCACCAGCTTGAGTATTTCCCGCTCGCGCTCGGTCAGTGGACTCAGCTCCTCTTCCTCTTGCGTCTCGTTCGGGCGCTTGCGGAAGTACTCCAGGACCGTCTGGGCTATGCGCGGGGGCAAGTAGCACTCCCCGGCGCTGACGGTGCGAATGGCTGCCATCAGCTCGGCGCCGATTGCTCGTTTGAGGACGTAGCCGGAGGCGCCGGCCTGCAAGATGGGCAGCACGTAGCGGTCGCTGTCATGCTGGCTGAGCACCAGCACCTTCACCCCCGGAAAGTCGCGGGTCACCCGTTTGGTGGCCTCCAGGCCGTCCATGCCCGGCATCGTCACGTCCATGATCACCAAGTCCGGGGCGCTCTCCTTCACCTTGTCCAGCGCTTCGCGACCGTCCCCGGCCTCTCCCACGACCTCGACTTCGGGGCTGAGGGACAGGATAGCCCGCAGTCCCTCGCGCACGATGGCGTGATCGTCCACCAGAAGCACCCTAATCGGCTCTGCCATACATTCCGTCCTTCTAGGCCCTACAGCGCCTGGGCGGGCACCTCGACCCGCACGCTGGTGCCCTGGCCGGGCCGCGACTCGATCGCCAACATTCCGCCCAACATCTCTACGCGCTCGTGCATGCCAATCAGGCCGAACGGCGCCTCGGCCTTGCCATCCTTACCGCGGCTGAGCGCTGCCTCCACGTCGAAGCCGCAGCCGTCGTCCTCCACGTCCAGAGCCACGTGTTCCGCGGTGAACTCCACCTGCAGGCTGGCATTCTCGGCTTGCGCGTGGCGGACGATATTGGACATCGCCTCCTGGGCTATGCGGAATAGCGTCGTCTCCAGAGCGGGCGCGAGCCGCCGCTCGTGGCCTACCGTCTCAATCGTCACGCGAATGCCTGCCGGCTTGAGCCGGTTATCGGCGTACCAACCCAGCGCGGGCAGCAGCCCCAGGTCGTCAAGAAGACTGGGGCGCAGGTCCCGGATAATGCGGGCCAGCTCGTGCGACGTTCGCTCCACCAAGACCCGGGCCGGCACGAGTTGGCTGCGTACCTCCTCGGCGGTTATGGCCGGCCGTTGCGCCGCCGTCTCGATGGCCATGGCCAGCGCCGTGAGCGACTGGGCCGTCTCGTCGTGCAGGTCGCGGGCGACGCGCTTGCGCTCCTCTTCTTGAGCCTCGATGTACTTGCGCAGGAAGGCGCTCAGTGCCTCTTCCTTGCGCTGCAGGGTCTCGTAGAGGCGGGCGTTGTCCACGGCGACGGCCAGCTGGCTGCCAATGGAAACGAGCAGCTGCTGACCAGTGCTGGTGTACCAGTGGCGGGACGCTCCCTGCATGAACATCTCGCCCACCAGCTTGTCTCCCGCGGCGATTGGCACGCTGAGCAGTTCAGCCCCGCTACTGTCGAGCCGGCGTACCTGCATTGTGCGCTCGGGCAGCGGACCTTTGCCGACCAGCCTCTCCACCTCGCGCGGGTCCACGCCGCGTGTCACTACGGTGGGCTGGGGCTCGCCGTCCCGCGGGTAGACCAACGCACCGCCACCGGCGCTGTCGGTGAGAATCAGCAGGTGGTCTATGGCCAATCCGAGGATGGCCTGCAGGTCCATCGAACAGGCGATGGCCGACGAGAGCGAGACCAGCGTGGCCATCTCCTCGCTCGTGCGGATGACCTGTTCCTCCAGCTGCTTGCTGTCGGTGACGTCCCGGGCTACCTCCAGGACGTTGATCACGTGGCCATCCCCATCCCGGATTGGCGAGGCCACCACGTCCAGGTATGAAACCACGCCCGACTCGTTGACGTGGGCGTGGGTGACGCGCGCCGGCTGCCCCGTGCGCCACACTGACTTGGCGGGACAACGACCGCGCCCTTGGTCACAAGGTTCGTCCAGGTTATAGAAGGCCGCGTAGCAGGTCTCGCCGATCAGCGATTTCGCATGCCCGCGGCGCCGCTGGCGGGCGCGGTTAACGCCGACCACCCGGTAGTCCCGGTCGATGATGGCCACCTCGTCCTCGAGGCTGTCGAAAAGGACGGCGAGGAAGTCGCGCGAGCGCTCCAACCCGTTGCGTGCCTCTTCCAAGGCCGCCGTGCGCTCCTGGACCTGCCGTTCCAACTCGCTGCGCCAGCCGGGCACCTCTGCCTCACGGGCCGCCAAATTGCTCCGGAGCGTTTCCAGCGAGAGCGCCACCGGCGCCAGTGGCCCGGCGGGCTCGGTGGCGACGGGCTGCGACAGATTGCCGACCGCCAAACGGCTAGAGGACTGCGCCAACCTGCGCGCGCTTGCCCGCAGCGAGCAATTCAGCCACCAGACACCGCCAGTGCAAAGGCAGGCCACGCTGGCGGCGAAGATGAGGAAGCGCTCCCAGGCGATGGTGCGCGCCTGCAGCAGTTCCAGGAGGGCGTAGACCAAGAGGATGACCAGTGTGAGGACGGCGGCGGGTAGGTACGCTCGGAGGGTAGTCCTATCTCTAGGCGCGCTGGTCGTCAGCGGCTCTGAATCACTAGTCAAGGACTCGCCTCCGGCCTAGTCCAGAAGGAGCGTTTACACCTTAGTTACCGTCCGGCATACTGTAGCAGAAGTGACTAGTCAGGTCAAGCAAAGTGTCTACGTCTTGCATTCTTCCGGGCACGGTGCTATCATCTGGCCGGCGTTTTGGGTGTGCCAACCGCTGAACAAGTTGAACATAGAGAGGGAGCGCGGCAAGGATGTACATCGTCAATATCAACCTGGATGCTTGCGACGGCGCGGGCGAGTGCGTGGAAGTCTGCCCGGTCGCGATCCTCAGCGTGGTCGACGGCAAGTCGCAGGTTACCGGCGACATGGCCGAATGCCTGGGTTGCGAGAGCTGCGTGGCCGTCTGCCCGCAGCAGGCCATCACCATTCAGGAAGTCTAGCCTAGCGTCCAGATTCCTATCGCCTTTCCAGCGGTTAGGATGTAGACACGAGAAGCCCCGCCGGTTCGCCAATTGAGACCGGCGGGGCTTCTCGTGTTTGAGGCCAAGCTTGCCCAAGTGCCGGCGACAAACCCCATCCCTCGACTCTAGATCCGGCCCGGCAACGTGGCTCGCTCCGCGGGGCGAGCTAGATTGGGTTCATCTGCCCAGACAGGGGCTGGAGGTTCCGTTCAACCTGTGGGTCCAAGCCCATGAAGGCGATGCCAGGGAAGCCTGCCCACTCCAAGCTGCGGCGCAGATACTCGACGAACGTTTCGGTCGTCTCTACCTCGCGGAAGCGGCCCGTGCCTCTGTCCGGCCGCGACAGGGGAATCCGCACGTTGCGCAGCGGGGTGTCGACGCGCCCATCCGGCAGGCGCACCTCGTAAGGTGCCCCGCCGCTGACGTCGCCTTTGTGATACAAGTCCGGAGCGAGGGCGACAGTCAGGCGCTCTTCCTCGCTCAGTTCGCTGTCTTCTCTCTGCTCCTCCATCTGTTCCAGCACCCGATCGACGGGATACACCACCAACGGGTCAGTCAGGACTTGCTCGCGTCCTGCCTGGTCGAACGAGCCTTGCAGGGAGACACCCCCCACGACCTCCCACCAGGCGCGCAGCGACAACGGCAGCGGACCCGCTTCGGCCGCTAGGCGGGCGACCTGCTTGGGCGTGTCCGGCGTGGGCGGGAGCCACGCTTCGTTGGCCAGACCTGAGCCGAAACCGGCGAAACGGTATTGGATACGGCTGAGTTGGTCGACAATTGCCTCGATGTTCTGGCGCGCCCTTGCCATAGTCTCTCGTGCCACCGAGTAGGCATCGTTCCAGAGCTCGCTACCCTCTGGCAGCGGACCTTCGGACATCATCTCCTGCCAGACCCATTCGCCCAGCACGCGTGGGTTGCGGTAACGCTCGAGGTACACACCGCCCTCCTAAGTCCTCGCTCTTGCGGGTATTCTCCCAGGGAAAGCGCTCCACCTGCAAGGTGGGCAGCGGAGTCTTGGCAACCTCGCTGTCGCGTCTGGATTCCAGCGGCGGCGTCCACGCTGGAGGGAGAGTCAGAAAGCGAGAAGGCTGGTCGCGGGGATGGGATTGCCTTGGCGGCGTTCAGGGAGTCCCCCTGAACGCCGCCAAGGCAATCGATGGCCCCTCACCGTTCGAGGCGAGGGGCCTGGCGTCGTCTACGCCTCTACGGCCGGGTTCGGATCTAGCCCCTTCTCGGCCGCCACCTTCTGGTATAGCTCCTGCCATTTGGTGGCTTCCGCTTCGGCCTTGCGCTGGAGGTTGAGCCGCAGGTCGGGGTCGACCAGCGCCTCGTAGAGGATCGCGCCCTCGGCCTGGTGGGGCATCGGGATGCCGATCAGGTAAGCGATGGTCGGCGCCACCGAGGTCAGGTAGGCCATACCCTTGAGGTGCAGGCCCTCTTTCACGTTCGGTCCGGCCAGGAAGAAGATCGAACGAATTGAGATGTCCTTCACTCGCGAAGTCGGCAACTCCCGGCCGTGCTCGCCGTCGGCTTCCGGCCGCACGGCGAAGATGACGTCGCCGACCCGGTCGCCATAGTGGCCGATCAGCTCCGCCTCGTGCTTCTTCAGCACTATCTGGAAGGCGTGCTTGCCGCTCTTCGGGTGCCTGTAGGACTTCATGGCCTCGACGATCTCTTCCTGGACCTTGTCGTAGTCCGCTGGATCGACGATGCCATCGATGTCGCGACCCTTCAGGTTCACGTAAGCGTGAATCGTGCGCTGGACGAAGCCCTTGGTTTGCGACCAATCGACGACACGCTTGCCGTCCACGTTCTTATAGACGAGCAGTCCCGCCTCTTCCAGCGCCTTGTTAGGATCGATCACGCCCCAGGGTGAGGGGGTGGCGGAGTGGTCGGAGACGACGGCGACGAGCGTGTCCTCGTCGGCCAGGCTCATCAGTTCGCCCAGCATCCTGTCGATGGATTGGTAGTGGCGGGTATACCAGGAGGTGGCGTTGCGAATCTGGGCCTCGCTGGCGATGTCGGGGTCGAACTGCTGCATGTAGAAGTGGTTGATGTAGTCGCCGCAGTGCGTCTCCACGTACAGTAGGTCCCAGGGTTTAGTCGAGGTCAAGTACCTGGCTGCCTTGGCCAGCCACTGGTGCTGGTAGTCCTGCAGCTCGTAGTAGGTGCGCTCGTCGATCCACTCGTAGTGCAAGGCGTCGCGAGCGGGGTTGGTGAAGAAGGGGCCGACGTTCTCGTACAGTTCCTCGCCCAGCTCCAGCGGCTGGGTGTAGCCGGAGACGGGCCACAGCTGGGTAGAGAAGAGCTCCATCTCGCCGCCGTCGCGGTTGAGGTTCATCAGCTTGAAGCGGAACGTGCCCTTGGTGTTGCCCTGGGGCATCAGACCTTCTCGGGTGCGCTGTTCCAGGGTGGCGCGCACCTGAATGTCCTCTTTGCCGCGACGATCGCTGGCGCGCAGCTTGGCACGGTCCGCGACCCGCTGAGCCATCTTCTCCTGGTCCACCGTCATGTCGAAGGTGTCGGTTACCCACTCCGACCACTGTCCCGAGCGCATGCTGGCCACGGGTTGGGCGGCGTCTTTCTCCTTACAGACCAGCACCGTATCGTAGCCCGAGCCCTTGGATTTCGCGACGAGCAGCTGGTAGGTGTGTTCGTTGCCGCCGTAGAGCGAGAGCACGACTCGGCCTTCCAGAGCCTCCCACTTCGGGTCAAGGTTCTGCCAGCCCTCGGCGGGTTTGAGACGCAACAGGTCGGTCAGGGGTAGCTCTTCGGTGGTGTGCAGGCGCACGGGTCCCAACTCGAAGTAGTTGACGACGCCCGGGCCGCAGCCTTCGATCTGGAGGCCGTTGTGGCAGGGCGGCCAGGAGACCTCCCACTTGATGAGGATGGGCTTCTTGCCGGCACGCTCAGCCGCCTGCCAGATGTACTCAGCCCGGCACTTGCGGGTGTCGATGCCCAGGTGGGTCTTGTCCAGCGATTCTTCCGGCTCGTTGGGCAGGTAGAAGTCGGTGATGCCGTGGGTGCCCGGCCAGGCGCCCGTGGTGATGGTCGTCCAGTTGGGCGGGGTGATGGTGGGCAGCGGCTCGATGATCTCCTTGAAGATGCCCTTCTTCATCATCTTGTCGAAGTTGGGCAGCTTGCCCTCGCCGACGAAACGCTTGATCAGTTCGGGGTGACCGCCGTCGATGCCCAGAACGATGACCTTCTTCGCTTCTTTCGCTTCTGCCATTGTGCAGCTCCAAATACAGAGTGCGAGTACCCTCTCCAGAGGGAGTGTCTTTGGGGTAGTGCGGAGGCTCGTCCCCCGCGGTCTCATCGGGAATGCCGCCGGAACGGGGAGCGGACTCAAGTCCGCACTACGAACGACGTAGAGCCCGCGTTTGTAGTAAGGGATTCAGCCCTTCCGATCCCTCCTCAGAAAACCGCCACTAGAACCGCGGGGGACAAGCCCCCACGCTACGGTCTAGGAGGCCGCTTCTGCCGCCACGATCCGTATCTTGTGCACCAGCTTGGCCGTGCGGGAGATGGTGTAATGCGCGGCGCAGTACTTGTCTTCCACGAGGGCCAGGGCACGTTTGACGGCCGCCTCGTCGATGCCGCGACCGGTTATGGTGTGTTCCAGGACGATCTCGGTATAGGCGGTAGGCGGCTCGTCCGCGCGCACGCCGTCCAGGTTGATCTCGTAGCCGGCGATGTCCTGGTGCATGCGCCGCAGAATGTGGAGCATTGCCCCGCCCAAGCAACCACCCAGGCTGAGCAGCATGAGTTCCATCGCCCGGAAGCCGGCGTTCTGCCCGCCCTGATCGGTGGGTCCGTCGATGATCAGCGTATGCCCGCTGCCCGAGCGGGCCCGCCAACGGGCGGGTCCGTCCAGTCGGACGGAGCCGGTCATCCTTGCCACGGTTGCCTCCTGGCAGTGCTGCCGCCGCCGGTGGGATGGAGACGGTAGGTCGGTGTGTGGCGCGAGCGAGGGGAGGAAGCCCGTTTGGGGGCTTCCTCCCCGGTCGACACCCCGCGGTGGCGGGGCTTACAGGTCGCCCAACTCCGGCCGGGGGTTCAGATCGTACTCCACGGCGATGCCCCTGTAGAGGGCCCGCCAGCGGTCGCGCTCCTTCTCGGCCTTCTTGCGCATGGTGAGGTGCAAGTCGGGATCGACCAGCGCCTCGTAGAGCACCGCGCCCTCGGCCTGGTGGGGCATCGGGATGCCCATCAGGTAGCAGATGGTCGGAGTGACCTGGGTCTGGTAGGCCATGCGCTCCAGGCGCACCCCTTCCTTCACGTTCGGGCCCTTGAGGAAGAAGATCACCCGCATGTCGACGTCCTTGACGCGGGAGGTCGGCAGCTCGTGGCCGTGCTCCAGGTCCGCCTCCGGTCGGATAGCGTAGACGATATCGCCGACCCGGTCGCCGTAGAGCCCGATGAGCTCGGCCTCGTGCTTCTTCCAGACCATAGTGTACGGGTTCTTGCCCGACTTGGGGTGCTTGTAGGACTTCATCGCCTCGATGACTTCCTCGCGCACCGCCTCGTAGTCCTCCGGCTCGACGATGCCGTGCGGGTCGCGCCCCTTGACGTTGAGGTAGACGTAGATGGTCCGCTGGGGATAGGCCTTGGTCTGGGACCAGTCGATCACGCGCTTGCCGCTCTCGTCGGTCTTGTAGACCAGGAACCCCGCGTTCTCCAGTACCGTGCGGGTGTCCACGTAGCCCCAGGGGGAGGGCGTGCCGGCGTGGTCGGAGATGATGCCCACGAGGGTGTCCTCGTCGGCCAGGCTCATCAGTTCGCCCAGCATCCTGTCGATGGATTGGTAGTGGCGAGTGAGCCAGGAGGTGGCGTTGCGAATCTGGGCCTCGCTGGCTATGTCGGGGTCGAACTGCTGCATGTAGAAGTGGTTGATGTAGTCGCCGCAGTGCGTCTCCACGTACAGCAGGTCCCACTCACGGGTGGTCGTGAGGTACTTGGCGGCTTTGGCCAGCCACTGGTGCTGGTAGTCCTGCAGCTCGTAGTAGGTGCGCTCGTCGATCCACTCGTAGTGCAGGGCGTCGCGAGCGGGGTTGGTGAAGAAGGGGCCGACGTTCTCGTACAGTTCCTCGCCCAGCTCCAGCGGCTGGGTGTAGCCGGAGACGGGCCACAGCTGGGTAGAGAAGAGCTCCATCTCGCCGCCGTCGCGGTTGAGGTTCATCAGCTTGAAGCGGAAGACGCCCTTGGTCTTGCCCTGGGGCATCAGGCCCTCGCGGGCGCGCTGGGCCATGGTCAGGCGCGATTGGGTGTCCTGGCCTTCCTTCAGTGCGTAGCTCTTGACCTTAGCCCGCTCCGCCTCGCGCTCCGCCAGTTTCACCGGGTCGGGGGTCATGTCAAAGACGTCGGTGACCCACTCGGACCACTGGCCCATGCGCATCGTCGCGATAGGCTTGCTCGCATCCTTGTCCTTGAAGACCATAACCGTGTCGTAGCCGGAGCCCTTGGACTTTGTGACGAGCGTGTGGTAAATCTGCTCGTTGCCACCGTGCAGGGCCTTGATTACCTGACCCTCCAGGGCCTCCCACTTAGGATTCAGGTTCTGCCAGCCCTCGGCCTGCTTGAAGTGGACCCGGTCGGTCATCGGCAGGTCCTCGGTGGTGTGCAGGCGCACAGGGCCCAGCTCGAAGTAGTTGACGACGCCCGGGCCGCAGCCTTCGACCTGGAGGCCGTTGTGCACCGGCGGCCATGAGACCTCCCACTTGATCAGGATCGGCTTCTTGCCGACCCTTTCGGCGGCCTGCCAGATGTACTCCGCCCGGCACTTGCGCGTGTTGAAGCCGTGCTGGATCTGGTCCAGGTCGTCGCCCGGCTCGTTGGGCAGGTAGAAGTCGGTGATGCCGTGGGTGCCCGGCCAGGCGCCGGTGGTGATCGTCGTCCAGTTGGGCGGGGTGATGGTGGGCAGGGGCTCGATCATCTCCTTGAAGACGCCCTGCTCCATCATCTTCTGGAAGTTGGGCAGCTTCCCTTCCTTGACGAAGCGCTTAATGAGCGCGGGGGAGCCCCCGTCGATGCCCAACATGATTACTTTCTTGGCTTCCTTAGCTTCCGCCATTTCTCTCCTCTGTCCTTGCAGTAGTAGGGCCGCCCGGGGGCCAGCTCCTTACTTGTCCTCTACGATCGTGAGCGTGTGATTCAGCTTGGCCGTCTTGGAGAACATCGCCGAGGCGGAGCAGTACTTTGACTCCGCCAGGTTGAGCGCTCGCTTGACGTTGGCCTCGTTGAGCCCGAAACCGGTGATGGTGTGTTCGAGATTGACCTCGGTGTACACCGAGGGCAGATCGTCGGCCCGGGTGCCGTTTAGTTTGAGCTGGTAGCCGGACACATCCTCGCGCATGCGGCGCAGGATCATCAACATGTCGTAGGCCATGCAGCCACCCAGTCCCAAGAGCATCAGTTCCATCGGGCGGAAGCCGGCGTTGTCGCCGCCCGCCTCGACCGGCCCATCGACAATGACGCTGTGGCCCGAGCCGGCCTCGGCCTTCCAGCGCACGTTTTCCTGCAGGGTAACAACAGCGGTCATCGTGGACATGCGTAACCTCTTCCTTTGGCGTGGCGCCGGAGCTGCGGCGCAGACGCTCGTAATTGCGGCGGCAAGCCTGCAACTCCAGAATCTTGGCGTCTGGGTCCTCTAGGGCCTGGTAGATCACGCCGCCTTCACAATCAGCCGGGACCGGCGTCTCGGCCAGGTAGCACACAGTCGGGGCCACGTCGGCCAGCTCGACCGGACGGTTGACGACGACGCCGCGCTTCACGCCGGGCCCGTCCATTACCACCAAACCCTCGGCGCCGCCCTCCGGCACGGCCACGAACACCCGCAGGGTCTCGAAGTCGGCCGCGTCGAGCACCTTGCCGCAGAACTCGTCCGCTTCCGCCAGGCCGCAGGTCGAGGGCACCTGCACGAAGGCGAGGTCCCAGTCCGGGCTGGACAACAAATAGGAGGAAACCTGGTCGAAGTAGGCGGCATCGCAGGCAGTCGGGGCCACCAGTTCGACGGGATGGTCCTCGTGATATTCAGGCAAGGCGGAGGCGGGGAAACCCAACAGCAGGCCCCGTTTGCTAGCCTTCTCGGCCGCCTGCCAAAGGTATTGCGCCTGGCACTCCTCCTCGGCGCTGACGCCGTGGGTCGCGCTGTGCGCGCCTGTGGCCAGGGTCGCCAGACCGGCGGCGGCGGTCTTATCGCCGGCCACCTTAGGGATAGCCACGCCGCTCGCCATCAGCCGCTGCAAGTTGGCCAGCTTGCCGGCGCGGGCCAGTTCGTAGATCTCGTTGCCGTCGGCGCCCACCAGGGCCGCCACCAGTACCTTCTTGATCTCCTCGGGCATGAAACTCTCCTTTCACTCTCTACGATCGCTATGCGCACCGTGTCGGTAACTTACTCGAATTCCACGTAGACCGGGCTGCTCCAGGCACGTTCGTCGTCGTCCTGGAGCACTCGCACCCAGTAGGCGTTGACTCCCGGCTTGGCGCCCTCGTCCAGGTATGCGAAACTGAGGCCGCGGGGGCGCTCGTCCAACGGCAGCCGCTCGACGCTCACCTCGCATTCGATCATGCCGGCCGGCACCACGTTCGGGGCCTGGCCGAGAGCACCAAGACGCAACGAGAAGCTTACCGGCTCGCTCTGGAAGCAGAGCTCCGCCTCGGCCGGGGCATCCACGGTCAGCAGGACTCCGTCGGCGTCACCCGCCGTCACCGAGCGCCACTGCACTCGCCGCTCGCCGCACGCCAGGAGGGCGTCCTGGGGCGCGGCGAAGCCATAGGGTTCGGCGGCAAGGATGCGGCCGGCACTCAGGCTAAGTTCGCCATCCCAGACTGTCTTGTTCAGCCGGCCGGTGCCCTTCAACTTGGCGCCGGACCACTTGACCAGCAGGCGGCGCGAGTCGCGCGGTGCGAGCCCCGGCGCGGGCGTTTGGTAAATCAGTTCCAGGCCCCGGTAGAGCTCGATCCCTTCCAGCGGCCCCGTACCTAGAGCCCAGGCCTGGACTCTGGGCGCCTTGCTGGTGCGGAACTCCGAGCCCATTGGCTGGCCGTCGACTTCCAGCCAGAGGTCGATACGCACCCCGCTCGTGCCGTAGCAGCGACGCGCCCGCAGCGCCTCCAATATGCCGGCGCGCGAGTGCTCGCGGGCGTAGATGCCGGCCAGGCCTCCCCGCACGTTGCGCCCGTAGAAGTAACCCGGCCGGTCGTTGCCGGGGCGCCCCATCACGCCGTCGCTGCCGGCGATGAAGCCTACCCGGTAACCGCGCTCCAAGGCCTCGCGCAGAAACCACTCGAAGCGCCCGTGTGCCGACTGCACTTCGAGCAGCCGCTGCACGCCGGGGGCGTGGAACTCGAGGTTCGCCCGGCGCCCGCCCACGTGGGCAACCACCAGTGCCTCGCTGCCCTCGTACTCCGCGAAGACGTCGTTGATATGCGGCAGGTCGCTATCCACGTCCGACTTGTCACGCACCATCTTGTGACTGGCACGGTGCAATACCCCGTCGTCGCCGGGCAGGTACACGTTGTGGTCGCCGCCCAGCTCGAAATCGCCCGACCACTCGTAGCCCAACAACGTGGCGAAGCGGCCGGGCTCGTTGAACTCGCGGCAAGCTTGCAGCGTCTCCTTCCACTCGCCCTGCGTCACTTGAAAGCAGTTGGGCTGGTTGGAGGTAATGTCCACACCGGCGACGTCACGCGCGTAGGCATAGTACTCCCGCAGGCTGCCGGCGCCGCAGCCGATCTCGCACTGCCCGTGGATGTCGCCCCAGAGCAACCTATACGGTCTGGTCTCTTTCCGGCAGACGAGCGGATTGCCGCTGCCAGTCAAGCCGACGCCGGAGGCGGCCAGCTGCCAGATGCCCGAGTGCGGCAAGGTCAAACCGGCGACCCGGCCCAGTCCCTCGCTCACCTCGACGCCGCCCAGCTCAATCTGGTCGCCACTGCCATCGCTACCCAGCAGGTGAACCGAGCCCGCGTAGGCGGAGGCGGGGTTGCCGAACTCGTCCTCTGCCCGCACCAGCAGGGCGAAGGGCTCGCCGACCGTGACCTCCGAGGGCGCGACTACAGCCAACCTGACCGCCGGCCCGCCCCGCACGGGCAGAGAAGGCCACTCGGCCAGAGCCAAGAGGGCACCGCTGCCGTCGGCGTCGACCACCGGCACGAACTGGTGCCTCGTTTCGCGGAAGGTCTGCACTCGGCAACCAGGTCCGCCGCGAGCGGTATCGCCCAGCGTTACCACGAGCTCATCGCCGGACGCCAAGCCGGCTGGCAGCCGGGCCAGCAGCAGCTTCTGGTAGGGGTCGACGTAGCCCTCGCGGTCGTAGGTGAGCTCCACCGGCGCACCGCTCGCGGTCCTAGCGGTGGTGTAGTTCTCCCCGGCGGGATCGGCGAACTGGGGCTCGCCCCAATCGCTGGGCCAGACCCAGGCCACGCCGAAGGCGCCGCCCGCGGCGATGCCGTCCGCACCGGGCCGGTAGGTGAGGTACCAGGTGCCGTGGCTGCCCACGGCCGCCGGCTCGTTCGGTTCGAGGGTTGCCACTCCTAGGTTGTGCGCTCGCTCGACGTCTAGTCCCATTCTCCTGTTACTCGCACAGTCCGAAACAGGACACGGGGTCAATTTGCACGGCCACAGGCTCGCCATCCGCGAAGGGTGTGCTGCTGGCGGCCTGCACGCGCAGCTCGCGCCCGTTCACTTCCACCCGGTAGTCGGTGTAGTTCCCCAGGAAGGTCATCTTGCCGACCGTGCCGCGGGCCAGCGATTGGTCCTCCGCAGCCCTGCCCGCCGGCAAGAGGTTGATATCCTCCGGGCGAACCACGAGAGTCACTTTGCCGCCGACCGCGGCCTTGGCCGGCACCGACGCCGTCACCAGCCAGTCGTCCCCCAGACGTACCTGGGCCTGTCCTTCGTCGTCCAGCCTCTCGATTTTGCCGGGCAACAGGTTGACGAGACCCATGAAATCGGCCACTAGCCTATTCGCCGGGCGCTTGTACACGTCGCCCGGCGGGCCGTACTGCTGCACCTTGCCCAATTGAATGACCGCCACCCGGTCGGACATCGCCAGCGCTTCCGCCTGGTCGTGAGTCACGTAGACGAAGGTGATGCCGGTCCGCCGCTGCAGGTCTTTGATGGTGAAGCGCATCTGCTCGCGCAACTTGGCGTCCAGGTTGCTCAGTGGCTCGTCCAGCAGCAGGATCGTCGGCTCGACCACGAGGGCGCGGGCCAGGGCCACGCGCTGTTGCTGGCCGCCGGACATCTGGCCGGGGTAGCGGCCCTCGAGCCCGGACAGGCCAACCATTTCCAGCATCTTGGCGACGCGCTCCTTGGTTTCCTGCTTGCCGACCTTCTTCATCTGGAGGCCGAAGGCCACGTTCTCGAAGACGTTCATGTGCGGCCAGACGGCGTAGTTCTGGAACACCATACCCATGTTACGCCGCTCCGGCGGCGTCATGAACGTGGCGTTGGATATCAGCTGCCCGCCCACGCGGATCTCGCCCGCGTCCGGCTGCAGGAAGCCGGCGATCATGCGCAGGGTGGTCGTCTTGCCGCAGCCCGAGGGGCCGAGCAGGGTGACGAACTCCTTGTCGGCGATCTCCAGACTGACGTTATCCACCACTAGGTTGGTGCCAAACCGCTTGGTGACGTTGATAATCTCAATCTCAGCCATTTCCAATCCTTCCTAGCCGGCCTTGCATGCTACGTGCCGGCCAGTTCCTCGAGGCTCTTGCCGGCGAGTTTGCGCGTTATGAGCAAGACTGTCATCGCCAGCGCGACCGTGATCATCGACAGCGCGGCTATGGCCTCAAAATAGCCCAACTCGTTCAATTTGAAGATCATCACCGAAATGACTTCCGTGCCCTGTGTGTAGAGCAGAATCGAGGTGTTCAGCTCTTGCAGAGAGGGAACGAAGACGAGAGTCCACGCCACCAGCAAACCGGGTTTGACCAAGGGCACCGTGATACGTCGCATGGTGTCGCCCCACGAGGCGCCCGCCACGCGCGCCGCCTCCTCCAGCGAGGCGTCTACCTGGCGAATCGCCGTGTTCGACGAGCGAACCGAGATTGGGATGTAGCGAGTCATATAGGCGATGAGCAGCACCCAGATGGTGCCGTACACGGGAATGGGGCTGCGCAGCCAGGCCTGAATCAAGCCGACCGCCAGCACGATGCCCGGCACGCCCAGGGGTAGAATGGACAGGTAGTCCAGCAACCGGCGGCCCCGAATCTTGGTGCGCAGGTCGATGAACGAGATCAGCAAGCCGAGCAGAACCGCCAGTGTCGCCGCCCCGGCCGCCAGCATGAAGCTATTGAGGATGGCGCGGCTGGAGCGCTGATCATCGAAGAGCACGAAGGGAAAGTTCCGCAGCGTGAAGTTCGACAGCGAAGGCCCGTCAAGCCAGTCCTTGCTGAAGGCTGCCACGACGAACACGCCATAAGGCAGAATCACCGAAATTAGAATGATGAAGAAGCTGTAGCCGCACAGCGCCCACTTCCAGGGCCCCAGCTTGACCCGCGAGGGCCGCGTGCCTTTGCCGGAGAGGACAACGTAGGAGCGCTTCTCCAGGAAGGAACGCTGCACGAAGAGGGCGAATGCCGTCAAGGCGACGATGCCTAGACCCAACGCCGAGGCCTCGGAGTAGCGCGGTGGGTAGCCGGTGCTGAGCAGCGTCCAAATCTTGGTGGGCAAGTAGTACACGCGCTCCGGCAAACCTAGGAAAGCCTGGGGGCCGAAAAGGGCGATCGAGGCCACGAAGCTGAGCAACGCCGCGGAGCTGATCGCCGGCATCACGAGTGGCAACGTCACCCGCATCATCGTCTGGAACTTGTTGGCACCCAGAATCTGGGCCGACTCCTCCAGCGAGGCGTCCATCGATTCCAGAGCACTGGTTGTCATAAAGAACGCGTACGCAAATAGGTGGGCCGAGATCACGAAGATTACGCCCACGGGGCCGAAGATGTTGAAGGGAGCCTGCTGCAGTCCGAAGACGGCCCTTATTGCTTTGTTCAGAAGTCCCGCGTTGGGTCCGAGCAGCATGATGTAGGCTAGGGCCGAGAGGTAAGGAGCCGTAAGAAAAGCGACCAGCGGCGCCGAACGGAAGAACTTCTGGCCCGGCATATCCGTCCGCGCCACGCCCCAGGCCATTGGTACACCCATGACCACCACGGCGACCATCACGGCGAAGCCCAGGACCAGGGTATTCAGCAGGGGCTCCATGTACTGCGTATCGACGATGACGTTGGTGATGAATCGCGTCGAGAAATCGCGAGGTAGGCCCAGACTGCCTAGCAACAGCCAGGTGATGGGATAGGCGACGAGAATCATCAGCACCAGGGCCGCTAGCGCCATCACTATATGCTCAAGGCTAAGAATATCACGCCAGCCCCGTCGCGGTTGCCTGCCTGGCTGGGCCTGGCCCACCGTATCGACGGAGGTGGTGCCGGTTTCCGCCATACTCATCTACAGTTTCCTCTCTAGAAAACCTAGCCGGCTCCCGTGCCGGTGTCGCGCTTCTCGGTCGCGGCGAAGAGGGCCGGTGGGGCGGCCCGCCGCCCCACCGGTTGTCGTAGCGCCGCCAGGACGCTACTTGGCCGTCATCGCCTTATTGATCTTATCGCTGATCTCGTTCAGGCTCTTCTCGAGGGTGGCGTTATCCTCTTCCCAGAGCTTGAGGTCCTTCAATGGCGGGGCGCCCTTGGGTGGGGCCATATCCAGGCGCGGCGAGTACTTGTAGCCGGCCACGTTGGCCTTCTGCCCCTCGTCGCCCAGCCACCAGTCGATCAGCAGCCGCGCCGCATTGGGGGCCTTCGCGTTCTTCATGAAGGCCAGTCCGCCCGGCTCGGTCGGGAGGCCTTCCTTGGGGAAGACGATCTGTGTCGGCTTCCCGGAGTCGCGGGAGCGGGCGGAGATGTTGTCGTTCTGGAAGATGGAGACCGGAACTTCGCCCGTCTCGTTCATCGTGTTCATCACTTGAACGGTCTGCACGAACTTGGGCCGGTTCTTGCCGACCTTCTCCAGCCAGGCCCAGCCATCCGGCAGGTTCGTCACTACGGTGTAGATGCGCAGGGTCGAGGCGCTCGGCTCCTGGGTTACCAACTTGTTCATATACTTGGGGTCGGCCAGGTCGCCCCAGCCCGTCGGGATGTCGGCGCCCTTGATGGCGTTGGTGTTGTAGCCGATGATGACCTGAGTTAGCCGGTCCCAGCACCAATAGCCGTCCTTCTCCTTCCTGCTGTCCAAGTAAGCGTCCCAGGCGGCGTGCTTGTAGGGCACCAGCATGTCTCGGCCCTTCATCACGGCCAGGGTCGGCACGTCGGATACGTCGAGCACGTCTACGTTGTAGGTCTTGGCGTCCCATTCTGTCAGCACCTTGGTCGCCACGTCACGCGCGCCAGCGCGGTAGTACTTGACGTCGATGCCGTACTTTTGCTTGAAGGGGTTAAGGATCCCGTCGAGGATGGCCGTGTCGAGGCTCGTGTAGAGCGAGATTACACCTTCCTTCTTGGCCGCGTCCACGTCCGGCTTGCCCGCCGCC
Organism: Chloroflexota bacterium; assembly: GCA_023473795.1. Taxonomy (GTDB): domain Bacteria; phylum Chloroflexota; class UBA6077; order FW602-bin22; family JAMCYS01; genus JAMCYS01. The sequence continues at coordinate 29,784 of JAMCYS010000001.1, forward strand.
TCGGTCTTGGCCGGGGTCGCCGGCGCCGCCGGGGTCGAGCAGCCGCTGGCCAGCACCGAGCCGCCGCCGACGGCCAGCCCCGCCACCGCCAGCACCTTTAGAAGTTGCCGTCTGCTGATCGCCCTGTCGTTGTGTTGGCTTCCCATGTTCTCCTCCATTGTTCTCTCCGCCGGGCGCATTCATTACGTCCGGGATATTTGCCGCCCGGACCGATCGCCGCCGGGTGGCTGGGTCGCGCGCATTCTAGACCGTCGCTGCCAGACGTTCAACCGTCGGGGCGCTCCGGGCGCCGGCCGACGCCAGCGGCCACGACTCCGAGGAGTAGACGAACTGCCGCAGCGCTAGCGACAGCGGTCCCACCATTTCGAACTCGCGGCCAAAGCTGGAAGGTAGCAGGGAGACGGTGGCACAACTTGGCCGGTAGGCACGCTCGTTGACCACCTTCTCCACCCGATGCCGGTAGTTCTCGCCGCCCAGAAGTGCTATGCCGCCAGTCAGAATGACCACCTGCGGGTCGAAGAGAGACACGTAGTGAGCGACGCCGATTCCCAGGTAATCGGCCGAACGGGCGATGAGTTCGCTCGCCACCCCGTCGCCCTGCTGGGCAGCGCTGAAGAGGGCATCGAAGGGCAAATCCTCGGGCTTGCCCTTGCCAAGGGCGGCCAGGACGGGCGAACGCCCCGCGCGCGCCGCCCTGGCCGCCTGCGCCACCATCGCCGCGCCCGACGATACCGTGTCCAGGCAGCCGCGGTGACCGCAGACGCAGGGGTCGCCGTCCTCCACCACGATGATGTGGCCCAGCTGGCCGGCGGCATAACTGGCGCCGTGCAGCACCTCGCGCTGGTAGACCGCTGCCCCGCCCACTGTAGTGGCCACGTGCACGAAGAGAATACTGTCGGCATCCTGGTTGGCGCCCAACCAGGCTTCCGCCGTCGCCATCACCCGCCGACTGTTGTCAACCGCCACGGGCAGACCCAGCAGCTGCTCGAGGTTCGCTTTCGCTGCCACGCCCCGCCAGCCGTACTGGGGCAAGTCGACGATCTCACCAAGGGCGCTGTCCACCAATCCCACCGAGGCCACCCCCAGACCACAGAGCTGCTCGCGCGGCACCTGCACCTCGGTCAGCAGGCGCCGCAGCTGCTCCTCCACCAGGGAGAAGACGGCCTCTGGGCTGCGGCGACCGGGAGAGGGGAAGGAGACTTTGGCCAGCACCCTGCCCCGCAGGTCTCCCAGGCCGACCTGGATGGAGCGGATACCCAGATAGACGCCGGCAGCGTACCAGCCTCGCGCATTGAGATCGACCAGCAACCGCCTGCGTCCCATGTAGGGGCCACCGGCGCGCCTCTCAGCGCCCAGCTCCACCACCAGGTTGCTGTTGGCCAGCTCGCTGATGACGTTGCTGATGGTCGCCGGAGTGAGACGGGTCATCTGGCAGATCTCCGTGCGGGAGATCGGCCCGTGGTGGAGGAGTATGCGCAGAACCAGGCTGCGGTTCTGTCGCCTAACCAGCGGTAGGTTGGAGCCCAAGAGAAGCGAGGCCATAATAGCTAGACGATAATTCTTTTCTTTTATGAACTTTCGACTGGCCCACTATAGCACCTGCCCGTAAGAGTGTCAACCGAGACGGAGGCACCAAGGGCGGCGAGGTTTGACTTGACAGAGGGCCTGTGCTATCCTCCCGCAGTCTTCAGGCATTATGCATTAGACTGGACAGGGAGCCGCAGGTGCAGAATACACCCTCTGCCGGCGCCAGCGCGGCCGCTCGCGAGGTCGAGGCTGCGCGCCAGCGCCAGCGCCGTAACCGCTGGCTGGGCGAGGAGACTCGCTGGGGCTACATCTTCCTTTTGCCGGTGCTCGCGTATCTGGCGGTCTTCGTCGTCTTTCCCGTGGTCTATGCCTTCTACCTCTCCTTCCACGAGTGGAACATGCTCTCGCCGACGATGAAGTTCGTCGGCCTAGATAACTACCAGCAGCTCTTCCAGGACCAAACGTTCATCCTCAGCCTGGTCAACACGGCGATCTTCACCGTGGGCGTCATCGGCTCCATCGTCGTGCTCTCGCTGGCCCTGGCCCTGGCCCTGGACACCAAGCTCAAGGGCATCAACTTCTTTCGCGGCGTCTACTACACCCCGGCCGTCACCTCGGTGATCGTGATTGCGGCCGTCTGGACCTGGATCTACGAGCCCAACTTCGGCATCCTCAACAACCTGGCCAGGATGGTGGGTCTGCCCCAGCTGCGCTGGCTCTCCGACACGAGTATGGCCCTGCCCTCGGTGATCATCACCGCCGTCTGGCGCAACGTCGGCTACTTCGGGGTCATCTTCCTGGCGGGCTTGCAGGGCATCGACACGATATACTACGAGGCAGCGAAAGTCGATGGGGCCAACGCCTGGGAGCGCTTCCGCCATGTGACCATACCCTTGCTGATGCCGACCACCTTCTATGTGGTGGTGATGGGCATCATCTCCTCCTTTCAGGTCTTCGGTCTGATCTACGCGATGACAGGCGGGGGACCGGTCAACGCCACCTCGGTGATCGTCTACTATCTGTACAAGCAGGCCTTCGTCTACTTCCGAATGGGGTACGCCTCGGCCACCGCTTACGTTCTCTTTGCCATTATCTTTGCTCTAACGCTCATTCAGTTCCGGCTGCTGGGCCGGCGCATAGAGACTTAGTCAGGACCTGCCGATGATCAAGCTAGGTCGCCTGCTTCCCAAGGCCCTTCTCCTGCTAGTGTTACTGGTGGGCGCGGCGGTGACCCTCCTGCCGTACGTCTGGATGGTCTCCAGCTCGCTCAAGACCGAGGCGGAGGTCTTCACGGCCGGCATCAGCTTCATTCCTGCCCACCCCACGCTCGATGCCTACAGCAAAGCCCTGGAGCGCACGCAGGTGGCGCGCTACCTATTCAACAGCATGTTCGTTTCCACGGGCGAGACCCTGCTGGTCTGCACCACCTCCGTTCTGGCGGGCTACTCCTTCGCTCGCCTGCGCTTCCCCGGGCGGGACTTGATCTTCCTCATCGTGCTAGGGACGATGATGATCCCCACCCAGGTAACGATGATTCCGAGTTTCATCATCATCAAATGGTTGGGCTGGATCGATACCTACCAGGGCCTGATCGTGCCGCGGGCGGTGATGGCCTTCGGCATCTTCTTGATGCGCCAGTTCTTCATGACCATCCCTTACGAGCTGGAGGAGGCAGGGCGCATCGACGGCTGCAACCGCCCGCGCCTGCTCTTCCAGATAATGCTGCCGCTAACCGGGCCGGCGCTGGCCACGCTGGCGATCTTCTCCTTCACCAATGCCTGGAACGAGTTCTTCTGGCCCTTGATCGTCACCACCTCGGAGGATGTCAAGACCATTCAGGTGGCGCTGGCGACGATGCGAGGCGGCGAGGTAGTGGAATGGACCACGCTAATGGCCACGGTGACTATGTCGGCGCTGCCGACTTTGGTCGTCTACCTGTTGCTGCAGCGGTACTTCACCAAGGGCATTATCATGAGCGGCATCAAGGGCTAGTCTGGACGCACTTGGGGGTGGTCAGCTCGCCGGAAGCTTAGCACTGGCACTCGTCTAGCGGTTTCGCGCTTCGTCACTCAACGTTGGCAAGAGATAAGTAAGGAGGACTATCTGGAAATGTCGAAGAACATCAGTCGCCGCTTGGCGCGCCGCGACTTCCTGAGGTACGCGCTGGCCGGTGGCGTCGGCACTGGCCTGCTTGGCGTACTGGCTGCCTGCCAGCAGCCGGCGGCGGCGCCCACAACCGCACCCAAGGCCACCGAGGCTCCGAAGCCGGCGGCCACGACGGCGCCCGCTCCGGCGGCGACCACCGCCCCGGCGCCCGCCGCCACCGCCGCGGCCGCGGCCACCAAGGCCCCGGCCAAGTTCAGTGGCGTCACCCTCAACCTCTGGCAGCACTGGTCCGGCAACCTGGAGAAGGTGCTGCGAGACATGGTCACCGAGTTCAACAACTCGGGCCGTGGCATCACGATGAACGTCACCACCGTGCCACTGTCGGACATGTGGACTAAGGTCCTGGCTGCCGTCGCCGCGGGCGCGCCGCCCGATAGCTACACGTCTGCCGCTATGGTTCGCCCCGAGCTCGCTAAGGACAGGGCCATCGAGGACCTGAACAAGTACGGCAAGCGCCCGGACTTGCTGAAAGCCTTCGACAGCCCGACCGTCTTCATGGGTGGCTGGTACGGTGTGCCCAACAACGGCGGCCTGTGGACCATGTGCTACAACAAGGAGCTGTATACCAAGGCGGGGTTGGACGCCAACAAGGGACCGCAGACCTGGAACGATCTCGTCGAGCACGGCAAGAAGCTCACCGATCCGGCCAGCAACCAGTTCGGCATCGTCCTGCCCAACAAGCCTGTGTCCTGGACCACCGAGGTCTGGTACGGCTTCCTGTTGGAGGCGGGTGGCGACTTCCTCACGCCGGACAACTCGGCCGCGGCCTTCAACTCCGAGGCGGGCGTCAAGGCGCTACAGTTCTGGGTCGACCTGGCCTACACCCACAAAGTCAGCTCGCTGTCCTCGATGGACAACAACGGCGTGCAGGCCGCCTACTCTACCGGCAAGGTGGGCATGTGGACGATGTACCCCGTAATTAGCGGTTCGATCGGGGCCCTCAACTTCAAGTCGGGCAACAACCCGGCCCCCAAGGACGTGAAGCAGGGCACCCACTTCGCCGGCACCTACATGCCGATGATGTCGGGCGGTAAGAACAAGGAAGCCCTCTGGGAGTTCTTCAGCTGGTGGATGCAGCCCGAGACCAACGGCAAGTGGTGCGCGCTGACGGGCGGCCTGCCCATTACGCAGGCGGTGACTCAGACTCAGGTCTACAAAGACTACCTGAAGAGCCAGCCGCTCGCCCAGGCCTACGTCGACAGCTTCGATATCGCCAAGCCGCTACCGCTGGTGATCGGTATCTCCGAGATGGAGCAGGTCGTGGCCGAGGCCATCGAAGCCGCCGTGATTGGCAAGCAGCCGGTCAAGGCGACGCTCGACACCGCGGCCCAGAAGGTCAACGACATCATCAAGAAGTACAAGTCGTAAGGCCAACCAGCCGCTCGGTAGCTGCGCCCGTGGGCAGGCCCTGCCCACGGGCGCTTTACAATTAGCAGTCCCTTGCCTTGTCATTCCGACGAGCGACGCGAGGAGGGATCTGGGGCGAACGACCGTTTGTACTCTGGTTTACGGGCAATCGTGACGCGGCCAGCAGATCCCTCGCCGCGCTCGGGATGACAAGCGGCGTGGAGCGTGACAACCACGAGCTCGCCCTAATGGCAAAGTACTGATAGACAGTAACTCAGAGGTGTGAAGAATGAACTCTAGACCTGGTCCTGGGCGCCTGCGGGGCAAGTCGGCCATTGTCACCGGCGGCAGTCGCGGCATCGGCCTGGCCATCGCCCGGGGTCTTGCCCGCGAGGGGGCCAACGTCGTCCTGGCGGGGCGGCAGGGGAGCGCGTTGGCCGGTCCGGCGGCGGAGCTGGCTGGGCTGGGCGTCAAAGCCATTCCCGTGCAGGCCGATGTATCTCAACAACCCGACGTTGAGCGCCTGGTGGCGCGGGCGGTCGACGAGCTGGGCAGGGTGGACATTCTGGTCAACAACGCTGGCATCCAATACCGCTTGCCAAGCGAGCAAATGGACATCGAGGGCTGGCGGCGGGTAATCGACACCAACCTCAACGGCGTCTTCATGTGCTGCCAGGCCGCCGGGCGGGTTATGCTCAAGCAGCGCTCCGGCAGCATCATCAACATCGCCTCGCTCTCGTCGTTCGTCGGCATGCCGCAGCGGGCGCCCTACGGCACCGCCAAGACGGCGGTCGTGGGCCTAACCAGGGTGTTGGCGGCGGAGTGGGGAAGACGCGGGGTGCGGGTCAATGCCATCGCCCCCGGCTACATTCTCACCGAGATGACGAAGAACGCCATCGCCACCGGCATGCTGGCGCCTGAGGAGATCATTGCCCGCACCCCTCTGGGGCGCATGGGCGAGCCGGAAGACATGGCTGGTCTGGCGATCTTCCTCGCCTCCGACGAGTCGGCCTTCATCACCGGCCAGACCATCGCCGCCGACGGCGGCTTCCTGGCCTATGGTTACCTGAGGACCGGCTCCGAGGTGGAGTGAGCCGCGCTAGCCGCCGGTGATCTGGGGGCAGATAAAGACGTCGTCGCCCGGCTTGACGGCGTCCTGTGCCTCGGCCAGCTTGCCGTTCACCACTACCAGCACCGCCTCGTCGCTGGAGCGGTCCTCGTCGAAGTGCGGGGCCAGGGCCGGGTAGCGAGCGGCGAGCTCGTTTAGCAGGCCCTTGGCCGAGAGCGGCTTGCTCACCTGCAGTGCCACCAGGCGCGCGCCAGCAAAGTCGCTGAAGGGCGCGTAGAGTTTGACCGTCAGTTCCTGTTCCACAACGCAATTATACCCAAAAACCGGGGGCGGCCGCTGCCTGCCGCCCCCGGTTTTTCTGTCCCCTCTCCGCAACGGGGTTCTGAGCGGACAGTTTGCGATCCGCGGTGGCGCGGGACCGCCGCCCGTAGACTGTCGAAGTCACGGGGTCGCCGTCGCCCGGCCATAAATGAGCCGGGCTCAGAGACAAAGCCGGCTGAAGCCGGCTGGGGACGTTCCCCAGCCCCCTTCGAGGGGGCTTTGTACCCTCGGCCCGGAGCTTGAGCCCCGGGCGACAGCGCCGTATCATCGCGTATATGATACTGTCCGCCCCTGAAGAGAGGGCGGGGTGAGGGGCGATGCAGCCCATAGCAGATGCTTTCCGTCAGGGCAAGCGCCCACCCTCTCCCTCTTCCTGAGAGGGAGAGGGAACTACTCCCTACCGCGCCACGTCGGCCAGCAGCTCGCCCAGGCCCAGCTTAGCCAACCGATCCTTGGCAATGGCACCGCTCGCGCGGTCCCAGGCCATCGCGTCGTGGAACTCGCCCACCAGGGTGTCTATGTCGATCGTCACGCCCGCAGTCGGGCCCACGTTGATCGGCGGCTTGCCCACCATGCGATCGGGCAAAACGAAGTCCGCTGGCTTCAGACCCTCGCGGACATTGAAGGCGTGGCGCAGCTGCTGGATGCGCTCGCCCGTGGTCAGCAGCTCGTCCAAAGTGAAGTCCCAGCCGGTCGTGGCTGAGATGTACTCGTCCAGCATGTAGCCCATGCCGCTCGGCATCAGGCATAAGCCAGAGGCTTCGGTTACCTGTTTGTAATTGGCCCAGACTGTCTGCAGCTCGCCCTTGCCCGCGTACTGGTAACGCTCCACCTTCGGCAGGGTGAGGGCGGGGTGGGGCGAGGTGCCGCGGCCAAACTCGGGTGCCGAGGCGTTGCCAGTGGTGTGGCGCCCCGGGGTTGGGTCGGCTACGTAGGAGGTGCCGCGGCTGGGGCAGAGCTTGCTGTCGTGGAAGCCGGGCTCCTGGCCGCCGATGTGGACGGCGTATTTGTCCGCGCTCTTGCCGATGCGCTCCGCCGCTACCTTCACGCCGTCGGCGAAGATTGCGCCCAGCCCCTCGCGTTTGGCGATCTTCTCCAGCAGTGCCACTATCGCCGCGTGGTTGCCCCAGGCCAGGTCCAGACCGCCGGCCTGCTCCTTGGAGATGAGCCCGTTCTCGTAGCACTCGATGGCCATCGCCACGCAGGTGCCCGCCGAGATGGTGTCCAGCCCCGCGCGGTTGCAGATGTCGTTGCACTTAATGATCGACTCGACGTTGCTGTTCAGGCAGAGCGTGCCGAAGGCCGCCAAAGTCTCATACTCAGGCTTGTGCGCTTCTTTGACGGCGTAGGCGCCTACTTCGTTCTTGAAGACGCCGCCGCAGGCGATGGGGCAGCCATAGCAGGCGTAGCGCTTCGTCTGGTACTTGGTGACGTTGTCGCCGTTGATCAGATCGACCTCGGGGAAGCTCTCGCGCCCGCCCAGCGACCAGTTCTTCGGCGCCGTCGAACCCAGCGTCAGGTTCGGCGCCACGTTGCCGGCCGTGCCCCATTTCCGCAGCGTGGTGGCCTGGGGGGTGGGGTTCTCGCGCAGGCGCTTGACGAAGTCGGCCTTCAGCTCGTTGAGTTTCTTGCTGTTACCCACTGGCACCTTGCCGGTGCCGCGCACGACCACAGCCTTGAGCTGTTTGGCGCCCATGACGGCGCCCAGGCCGGACCGGCCCGCCGTGCGGCCCTTGTCGTGCATCACGCAGGCGATCAGCGACTTGGTCTCGCCCGCCTGGCCGATGCAGGCGATGCGCGCCTTCTCGCCCACCTCGGCGTGCAGCGCGTCCTCGGTCTCGTTGGAGTCGAGCCCCCAGACCTTGCCCGCGTCGCGAATCTCGGCCTTGCCGTTCTCGACGTATACATAGACCGGCTTCTGAGCGCTGCCCTTGACGAAGATGGCGTCGTAGCCGGCGTTCTTCATCTCGGCGCCGAAGAAGCCGCCGCAGCTGGCGTCGCCCCAGGTGCCGGTGAGCGGCGACTTGCCGGCGACGCACCAGCGCGACGAGCCCGGCGCGGCCGTGGCGCCCAGCACGCCGCAGGCGAAGGCGAGGAGGTTGTCCGGGCCCAGCGCGTCCACTCCGGCCGGCTGGCGCTCGTAGATGATCCTGGCGGCCAGGCCGTAGCCGCCGATGTAATCGCGGTACATCTTCTCGGGCAGAGCCTCGTCCCAAGTCTTGCCCGCGCTCAGGTCCACCCACAGGACCTTGCCTAAGTATCCCCCTGGCATAGATTCTCCTTGGCTACATTATTACTCGCCCGCCGCCAAGAGGCGGACGGGCACTATGGCTGACGCTGCACAATCGAAGGCTATCATAGCAAGCGTCACCAGGAGGGTCAATAGCAGCAAGCGACCGATCGCGGACGGACTCAAGATTGGCAACGAAGCCTGCTCGTCAGACCGGGCGACGGGCGAGCCTCCCGCAGCGGTATGGTCTTCCGCCCGACGAGGTCAGAGTGCTCTTTCTCCTTGGTCTGGGCTGGAACTTCGCCTACGCGGGCGGGTCGTCGCTGCTCTCCGACCAGCTCTCGGCCCCCGAACGGGCCAAGGCCCAGGGGTTCAACGACCTGGCCCTGGGCCTGTCGTCGACGGTCGGCAGCTTCGGCAGCGGGGTGGTCTTTGCCGCGACGGGCTTCCCCACCCTGGCTCTGGTGGGCGCCGCCGTGGCCGTCGTGCCGTTGACCCTGGCCCTCTGGTGGCAATTGAGCCGCCGCCGGCTCGTGACAACCTAGACTCCGGCCGCCGGACCGGCCGGTTTGGGCTTTGCGGGAGGGTTCTCCTCGCTTGCCCCCTAGGCCGCCCCGGGCTGGGCCGGCTGGGGCGGGAAGGGTGGCGTGCGGGGCCGACCCTTGGGCCGACGTGCCCACAGCCAGCGCCCAAGCAGCAATAGTGGCAGCAGCCACCACAGCACCCCGACGACCAGCATGATGAGCAGGCTGGCCAGTCCCTGCAGCAGGGTGAGCGAATTCTCCCAGGCCACGGCGACCGTCTGCAGCGGCTGCCAGCCGCTGCGACCGGCGGCGACCGCGGCCGCCGATTCCGGCTGCAGGTGCACGGCTATCGAGGACATGTCCACTCGCCGCTTGAGGTAGTTTTGCCGGCCCTGTAACTTCTCGATGTTGCCGCGAATGGCCGTCAGTTCCCGTTGGATGGACAGGATGTCGTCCATTTTGGTTGCCTGGTTCAGCAGCCGCTGGGTGGACTGCTCGGCCGCTCTCAGGTTCGTCAAGCTGGCCTCGTTGTCCACGTATTCCTCGGTGACGTCCTGGCTGGTGATCTTGGCGCTCTCCACCACGAGGGCCAGTCCTTTCAGGTCGGCCACCGCCTGGTCCAGGGCCGCGGCCGGCACCTGAATGGTGATGTCGGCGATGACGCTGGCGCCGTCCCGCCGGCTGGCGCTCTGGGCCACGTAGCCGCCGGCTGCCGCGGCGACCTTCTCCACCGACGCCAGCGCCGCCTCCACGTCTTTCACCGTGAGGGTGAGCGTGGCCTGACGCATGATGTAGCGGTCCCAGTTGGTTTGGGCGGCGCTGCCTCCGGCCCCGCTAGTGTTAGTGGCGCTCTCCCCGGCCCGCGGCGCGGTCGCTCCCGCCGGCGCCGGAGCCTGGTCCGACGGGGCGTATGGCGGGGTGGCCGCCGAAGAGCAGCCCACCAGCAGCAAGGCAGTCAACAAGAATAGAAGGGCCAGTCGAGTGGCTTTCATCATCCCTACCTCCACGCTCAATGACGCTGCGCGCTGACGCTTTGTTCCGTCGCCGCTCAGAAGGCCTACCGTGGCCCCAATCAGACGCAGCCCCGTGACCCTGGGCGCTCCCTACTTGGCTGACCACCGCTCTTGCCATCAGGCGGCCATTATGACACCGGCCGAGGTCAGCCCTGCCTAGCAAGCCGGGCGATAGCCTCGCGCGCCTGGTCGGAGACGGTGACTGTCACGAGCTCACCGTCGCGGTAGATCGCCAGCGCCGCTTCGTCTTGCCAGAGCCCTCGCAGCCGCTCCCCCGCCTCCGGCCGGCCCAGGCGCCCCAGGCACCACGACGCCAGACCGCGCACCGCCGGCCTGGCGTCGTCCAGGCAGGCGAGAGCCGGCTCGTAGGCGTTACCGACAATCACAGGCGCCTGCTCGGCGATGCGCCCAACCCCCCAGAGAATGCCCGGGCGGAAGTAGTCTTCCTCCAGGGTCTCGAACAGAGCGGCGACGATCGGCCCGAAGTCGGCGAAGAGGTCGGACCGAGCGGCCACAATCTCGCCCATCGCCTCGGGCGCGCTCCAGCCTATGCCCCCCGATTCGTCGCTCAGCGACCATTGCAGCCGGCGCAGCAGCCCGCGCACGAATTCGGGGTCGCGCGCCGCCACTGCTCTGGCCGCCAGGCCCAGCGCCTCCACCGCCCGCCAGCGCAGCAGACCCTCCGGCTGATAGGTGAACGGCAAGATGGCGCTGAGCAACCGCCTCTTCCGCTGGGCGAGCGCGATCAGGGCCGGCCAGTCGCGCGCCAGCAGGATCGTCTCGATTGCCGCTCTCTGTATGGTCACTCCGGCCTACGCTCGCTGCAAGAGGATCAGCGCCAGCAAGATCACCAAGCCCCCCAGCACCGTTTGCGCCGACACCACTTCGCCCAGCACCGCGGCTCCCGCGAACACCGCGATAGGCGGTTCCAGGTACATCCAGGCCGCGACCTTGCCTGCCTGCAAGCGGGTCAAGGCGAAATTGTACAGTATATAGGCCACGACCGAGCAAACCACGGCCAGGTAGGCGATGGCCAACCACTGCCGGGGCGAGAGCGCCAGCACAGCTGCCCAGTCGTCCGTCAGTCCAGACCAGAGTAGTAGAAGCGCTGCCCCGGCAATCGTCATCCCTGCCGTCACGGTCAGCGGCTGGTACCTGTCGCGCAGGCCGCGCACGAGCGTGCTGTAGATGGCGAAACAGAATGCGTTGGCGATCAGACAAAGGGCGCCGAGGAGGAAGCCGCTTTGCAAGGAGACTTGCAGCCCCCTCTGGCCGGCGACGACGGCCACCCCCGCGCTGCCCAGGGCCAGCGCTGCCACCCGCCTGCCGTCTAGAGGCTCACCCAGCGCCACGGCCGCCACAATCGTCGTCGCCAACGGTATTGTGCCCACCACGAGAATGGCGGCCAGGCCGGCGTTGGTCAGCTGGATGCCGGCGTACTGCAGCCAGAAATAGAGACTGACGCCAAAGAAGCCCACCACCAGGAACGCCGGGATGTCGGCGACCCGCAAAGGTCGCACCCGTCTGTGCTGGCGGAGGAGAATTGGCGTGAAGAGGACCGCCGCCAAGGCGAAACGGACCGCCGCCAGGAGTGTCGGCGTTAGGGCGGTCTCTCGGGTCTCGGGAGCCAGCACCAGCCGGCTGGCGACGAAAGAACCGCCCCAGACGCCCGCGACAAGAAGTAGCAGCGGATAAACGGCCCACTGGCGCCATTTGCCGCGGGCGTTGGCGATCGCCACCAGGCGAGGGCTGCTCTGCAAGGGCCGGCTCCCCGCGCCCCGTCTCGTGAGGGCGCTCGGCCATTCTAGCATGGGAGGCAGGGTGGTGCGACCGGCCGGCGTCAGGCCAGCAGGGCCTGTGCGTTCTCGCCGCCCCAGAACGCGCCCGGCCGGGCGTTGTCCAGGAGGTCGAGGCTTTAGTGGCCCCCCTCGAACAGCCCGTTGAGAGAGCCCTCCTGGTCGCCGAGGCAGGGATGAATCCCCGCCGCCGGGCCGGCGCCGCGGGCCCGCTGGGTAAAGAAGCGCGAACCTGCTAGGTGATGTCGCGACAGCCGACGTAGAAGGCGCGCGCCCAGCATCATAACGCACCCGACCGCACGGTTGGAAACCGTTCCTTCTGCCTTGAGGTCGCCGGCAGCCTCGCCTTGCTTCGCTGCGGGCGAGAGGGGCTATAATCTAGGAAGACACGCGTACCGTTGCCGCCGCCGGCCCCGCCTGGCCCGCAACGCGAGGTGCTGACGCGGTGCTGTTCCCCGTGGCACTTGGCGACGCCGGAGAATAACGCTCGCGCGCTCGTAGGCACTCAAAGGAGGAGAAGAAGAAATGGAAGAACGTCCCTTCGGCAGCACCGGCCAGAAGTTCCCCATTTTGAGCTTTGGTGGCCAGCGCATCGTCGACGCCCACGGTTGTACCGAGGCGGAGGCGATCAAGATCGTCAACACGGCGATCGATCGGGGCATTCGCTACTTTGACACCGCCTGGGTCTACTCCGACGGCCAGGCCGAGGAGCGGCTGGGCAAGGCTATCAAAGGCCGGCGCCAGGACATCTGGATCGCCACCAAGGTGCGAGCACGTGACCGCGGCGGAGCCGTGAAGCAGCTCGAGGACAGCCTGCGTCGCCTGCAGGCCGACCACGTGGACGAGTGGCGCTTCCACAACATCTGGTCTCTGGGCGAGCTGGACCAGGTCACCGGTCCCGGTGGGGCGCTGGAGGCAGCCATGCAGGCTCGCGATCAGGGCAAGGTCCGTTACGTCAGCATCAGCGGTCATACCGATCCCCAGGTGCAGGTGGAGGCGCTGAATCGCTTCCCCTTCGCCAGCGTGCTCATTGCCGTCTCGGTCCTCGACCACTTCATCGCCAGCTTTGCCGAGGAGTTCCTGCCCGTGGCCAACGCCAGGGGCGTGGCGACCATAGGCATGAAGGTGCTGGCGTTAGGCAAATTGGCGCAGGTCTACGACCGGGCGCTGCGCTATACCTTCGGCCTGCCGATCAGCACCGCCATCGTCGGCATGGAGTCGATGGAACAACTGGAGCGCAACCTGGCCGTGGCCGAGAACTACCGGCCGTTGAGCGATCAAGAGAAGCTGGACCTGTACCGCGAGGTCCTGCCGCTGGTGAGCCCGCAAGTGGTGCGCTGGAAGGCCGAGGACTTCCAGAACCCCACGAGCTGGAAACACCGGGCAGTCAGGGCCTAACGGTACGCGACCGCAGGGCTCGCGTCCGTCGATGGTAGATCGTCGCGGCCTGTTGGCGATCAAAGCTGCGGTGAATAGGACGTAGCGCTGGGGCTTGTGCCCGGCTCCGGTCGGCCCCAGGGTTACCGGAAGCCCCGGAGCGCGGGAGAAGGCTCACCCGCCGTAGAGTCTGGTCACGCAGTTATTGGGGCCATAGAGTCTGGTCTCTTGGGAATAGGCGGTCCGGTTCGGTTCAGGGGGCGCGCATCCGGGCCAACTCCCACGTAAGTGTCTGCCAGGGTCCGATCCGTTTGGTATGCAGTGCCTTGTGGCGGTCTCGGTGGAGCCACGGTGGGTGTTGCATACGTGGAGCCACCCCTCGTGGGCCGCTCCGATCACTGGTCCACGCCCCTGGAGTGGGCTAACCTACCCGGACCGCGGGGTACAAGCCCTCCGCGCTACGGCTTGATTGGAGGCTAGGTATCGCCAACACGTTCCACCGGCCAATCAAAGCGACACAACTCAATGACGAGTCGAGTGACCAGACTCTACGGCGGGTGACACAGGGTCGTGGGAGTGGAGCACTACTAGATGCCTGAGGATTTGACTCGCCAACTATTCAATCGTCTGCGCTACATAGAGGGCCAGGCTCAGGGCGTGCGGCGCATGTTGATCGGCGGTCGCGCTTCCGAGGACGTGCTGACCCAGCTGCGGGCACTCGAGTCGGCCGCCGCCGGGGCCAGAGAGCTCTACGTGCGGCAGCTGGTCCAGCAAGGAATGTGGGAGGAGGTGCGCCGCCACCTGGCGGACCTTCTGGAAGCCAGGGGCGAAGGCCCCGCCCTTATCGCCCGCCTCGAAGCCGACCTCTTCACCCCGCCCGAGAAGCGCAAACGCCGGCGGAGAGCGGTGTCCGCGGAGAGCGGCGAGGTGGATGGGGAGTAAGGGCACGGCTGTGCCAAGCCACGGCGACGGAGCGAGGTTGCCCCAAGGCGAGTTCTGGGGTGGACCGTTGGCGCACGTGCCTGTGGACCGGCACCCGGTGCTACGCTGAAGAGGGATGTTCCCCGCTGCTGCCGATCGCTCCGTCGATCATCTTGGCGCTTCCTCCATCCCTCGTGCTCGTAGTGAGCGCTTTAGCGCTTTCTTCTTACAGTGCGAACGGAAAACGCCAAAGCGCTCACTACGAACCGCCCCTTTCCTCCTACCCTGCCCACAGCTGGTGGCCGCCGTCCACGCGCAGGACCTGGCCGCTGACGAAGTTCTCGGGGTTCAGCAGGAAAGCCACGGCGCGGGCGATCTCTATCGGCCAGCCGTAGCGCTTGAGCGTGCCTTCTTTCACCATCTGACTCTGGTCGATGGCCCGCGTGGCCAAGAAACGGGGCGTCACGATTGGCCCCGGGGCGATGCTGTTCACCCGCACGTCGTACTGGCGCAGTTCGGCCGCCAGGCAACGCGTGTAGTGCACGACCCCCGCTTTGGCCACGCCGTAGATGACCTGCTCCTCCCGGCCGATGAAGGCGGCGTCCGAGGAGATGCTGACGATGCTGCCGGACTTGCGGGCCATCATCTCCGGCGCCACGGCCTTGCAGACCAAAATCGTCGCCACCAGGTTGCGGTTGAGGATGGCGAAGACGTCGTCCACGGCGACGTTGACCGCGTCGTTAGATTCTGGCTTGCCGCCTCGCGGCCCGGCGGTGCCGGCGGCGCCGATATCGCCGCCCGCGTTGCAGACCAGCAGGTCGATGCGTCCGAACTTGGCCCTGACCTCGCCCACCACACGCTCGACCTCGTGGGGCACCGTCACATCCCCATGGACGGGGAAGATATCGGCGCCAGTCTCGGCAACAATGGCCTCCGCCACCGCCCGCAGCGAATCGGCCTCGTTGAAGGCGCGGGTGGAGGTGGGCGTGCTGCCGTGCACGGCCACGCTCGCGCCCAGTTCCGCCAGGTGCGCCGCGACCACCCTGCCCAGGCCCCGAGAGGAGCCCGTAACGAGGGCCACTTTGCCGGAGAAAGGCAATCGCGGATAGGTTTGAGAGTCCCTGGTCCCCATTCTCGACCCTCCATTCAGACTGCGCTTGACGTGGAGTTCTGGCCTCACATGCTCTCTTTGATCTTGACCGCGCTGTTCTTCACAGCTTCGACAGCTTCGGGGTGCCCAACGAGCGCAGTCTCGATCTTGACGCTAGGCCACTTCGTGAAATCATCCGGTAGGTTGGCGAACTGGGGTACCGAAACAAGCCCGGCGTAGAACTGCCTCGCAACGTCCGTAGGTAACCACCCGAAGTTGAAAGTGAGGTAGCCATTTGTGTAGACACTGAAAAGGCTAATGGTCTTGCCGTTCCTTAGGTAGTGAAATGTGAATGAGCCTGTCTTGACCCCGTTGCCGTGCCAGAGCCTGTCCGCGTGCTCCTTGGTCCATTCATATAGGTCGATAGCCACCTGCGCTGCTGGTACACTCAGTTCCGACAGTAGCACTGCGCGAATCCGTGCTTCGTCCCATTGGCTGCGCGGGGTTTGTCGACCTTCGACCTTTCCTTGGACGTGCGGTACGAGCACCTCTACCTCCTCGCTTTGGAAGCGCCTCATCTCGAGAGCGTGGAAAGAGAAGGCAGGTTTGCCACAGGCGTTGATGAATCTGGTCGTCCGTTCAAGCTCCGCGTTGATGCTATCCACTGCTACCACCAGCATAAAGGAACCGGTCGCCAGGTTGTCTCGCACCGCTACTCGAAACGACTCCTCGTCCCAGTCAGGCACGTTGAGTGAATCGCGCACTAGGTCCGCTATACCCTTGCCTGCGGTCTTGCTCACCAGTGAATCGAGCTGTTCGTAGGACATTCCCCACAAGAAAGAACCGTACTCTAGGATCTGTCCGACGACCTTACGTTTGATTTCTTGATTCGCGGCGAGCTTGCACTCGATGATTGCTATGTCTCCACCTTTGCTGAAAGCAATGACGTCCGTATAGCCAGATCCAGGCAGCCCTATCTCTCTTACAGCCGCGACGAGTGGGGACGCTCCGTCACGCAACTCGTCGGTCGGGACTATGCTAGGTGACTCCACCAGCATTTCGTGCAGTGCTTTCTCACCAAGATAAGACTTGGACTCAACCGGATGCCAGCCGTGCTCTTTCTTGGTGCGGACGAGTATCCTCATAATCTGTCCCCCTCAGCAAACCACAGAATGGGCAGACGGTTTAGCCAATCCGTTAGACTGCGATTCGCCTAGACTCCCGGTCTCACGGTACGGCTTATCTCGCCAGCACGTAGTGCATACCGCCGAGCTGGCGCACGGCGCCCTTCAGTTCCAGCATGGCCAGGGCGCTCAGCACCTCCGCCGCCGGTAGCACGGCCTGCCGGCAGACCTCGTCGATGTGCAGCGGCTCGCGGGTCAGGATCCCCAGGAGCGTCACCTCCGTGGGGTTGGCGGCCACGGCCCCCAGCAGCTCGCGCATCTCCATCTGCTGGGGCGCAGAGGCCAAGTTCAGTTCATCCAGAACATCCTGGGCGCTCAGCACCAGCTTCGCCCCCTGCTGGATCAGCCTGTTCGTACCCCGGCTGGTGCGGGCGAAGATCGGCCCCGGCACCGCCAGAACCTCGCGGTTCTGCTCCAAGGCGAAGTCGGCCGTGATTAGCGCTCCAGAGTCCTCGCCCGCCTCGACCACGACCGTTCCCAGCGAGAGGCCGCTGATGATGCGGTTGCGGGGCGGGAAGTTGGCGGCGTCGGGCTTGGTACCCAACGGATACTCGCTTACCACCGCGCCTCGTTCGGCGATCTCCTCGGCCAGGCGCTTGTTCTCGTAGGGATAGATGACGTCGAGGCCGCTGCCCAGCACCGCCACCGTGCGCCCGCCGGCCTGTAGCGCGGCTCGATGGGAGACGGTGTCGATGCCTCGGGCCAGACCACTGACTATAGTGATGCTGTTTGCCACCAGCTCGGCTACCAGCGCTTCGGCGGCCTCGCGGCCGTACATTGTCGCCCGGCGCGTGCCCACGACGGCCACGGCCAGCTCGTCGGCCGGCAACAGTTCACCCCGCAGGTAGAGTACGGCCGGCGGGGCGTAGATCTGGCGCAGGCGTTCCGGGTAGTCGGGGTCGACGACGGTGAGGGCGCGCACCGCCTGGCGCGCCAGCGCCGCCAGCTCCCGCTCGGGGTCGAGCCGGGGGCGGGCCGCCAGCACCGACTCCACGGCCTTGGCCTCGAGACCGGCCCGGCCGAGACCGGCCGGGTCGGACTGCCAGGCCAGCGCCAACGAGCCGAAACGATCGTACAGACGCTTGATCTTGATCGCGCCCACGCCTGGGATGCGGTTGAAGGCTATCCAGTAGCCGGTTTCGAGGGGATCGGCATCAGACACGGCTCATCCTCACCACGGCCGCCGGCCGCACCGGGATGATAGCCTAGCGCCCAAGCGGTGGTCAAGAGTCTTCCCCTTCGTCCCCTTCCATGCCTTTGGCGATCAGAAAGCCACGCGCGCGTTCCGTCAGGGGATAGCGGTTCACCAGCCGCCAGAAGCGCGGCGAGTGATTCGGCTGCAGCAGGTGGGCCAGCTCGTGCACGAGGACGTAGTCGAGGACCCAGTCGGGCATCTCCGCCAGGCGGTGGGACAGGCGGATGCTGCGATCGGCCGGACTGCAGCTGCCCATACGGGTGTTCTGGTTGGTGACGAAGCTTAACGAGTTCCACCGCAGCTTGCCTTCGAAGTAGCGCCGGTTCAGTTCCTGCGCCCGCCGCTGCAATTGGTCATCTCCGTTGAGTTCCGCTCGCCGATGGGCCTTGGTGGCGCGTTCGGCCATCCGCTCGACCCACTTCTGCTCCTCGGCGGGCGTGAGCCCCGCGGGCAGGCGCACCACGAGTGTGTCGCCCTGCAAGCGAGCAGAGATGGTCTTATGGCGGCGGGCGCTGCGGAGGATTTGGACCTGCATTTACCCAATCTAGCCGGGCGGGCGGGCGCTGTCAAGGTGATCGTTGACACGGATACGATGATGTGCTACGTTATAGCTACCCCCAGCGAGCAACGCGCCGAGGGCGCGAGCGCATCCAACGAACATCAGCCCGCGATGCCGGCTATGCACCGCGCGGCGGTCTCGACCGACTCCGGATCAGGTTTACTTCAGTCGTGCGAGCGTTCTCCTTCTAGCGAGATTGGAACGGGTATGGAAGACAAGACTATCTCCTTGACGCCCGAAGGGCGAGCCAGACTCGAGGCCGAACTCAAGCATCTGCGCGAAGAGCACCGCCCCCAGGTGGTGCAGCGTCTCCACACGGCGCGCGAAGACAGCGAGGCCTGGGATAACCCCGAGATCATCGAGGCCAAGAACGATCTCTCGTTCGTGGACGGACGCATTCAGGAGATCGAACGCACCCTGGCCAAGGCTGCCCCGATTCCGGCATTGAAGACTCCCGGCCTGGTCACGCTTGGCTCGCGCGTCACCCTGCACAACGAGGAGACTGGCGAAGACGAGGTCTACACCATCGTAGGCTCGGCCGAAGCGCAGCCGCGCGAGGGCAAGATCTCCGACCGCTCGCCCGTTGGCCGCGCGGTACTGGGCCATAGGGAGCAGGACAAGGTGCAGGTCGAGACGCCGGCAGGTCCGTTGGACCTGCTGATCGCGAGAGTCGAGTAGCCGACCCCGTTCAACCCTGCCGGGCCAGTCCCAACGCCTCTCTTGCCTCGGCCACCACGAACAAAGAGCCGGTGGCGCAGATCACGTCGTCCGGCTGCGCCAGCTGCCGGGCCCTGGCCAGGGCGGCGGCCACGTCCGTTGCCTCCTCCGCGGTTGCCCCTTGTTCGCGACACAGCCGCGCCAGCCTCTCGCTGGGTGCTGACCGCGGGTGGCGGGAGCGCGTGCAGATGACGCGGTCCGCGGCCGGCGCCAGTTCGCCCACGATCGCCGGCAGGTCCTTGTCCGCGGAGGTGCCCAGGATGATGAACAGGCGGCGCCCGGGGAAGAGCTCGCCGAGTGCTTCGCGCAAGCGGCGGGCTGAGTCGTCGTTGTGCGCGCCGTCCACCACGATCGTAGGCCTGCCCGGTACCACCTCCAACCGCCCCGGCCAGCGCACCTCACTGAGCCCCGCGGCAATGGCCGCGTCCTCGACGACCGGGCCCCCGAGCCCCCGCAGCGCCTGCAAAGCCACCACCGCCGTCGCGGCGTTGACCAGCTGGTGACGGCCGAGCAAGACCGGCCGCAAGCCGGCCAGCTCTCCGTAAGGGCCTCGCACCGCCAACCCAGGTCGGTCAGGCAACCAGTCATCTTCTCGCCACTGCCAGTCGCGTCCGCCCAGCAGTAGGTTTGCCCGTCGCTCGCGGCAGACGGCCACCAGCACCTCGGCCGCCTCCGTCACCTGCGGCGAGCTGACTACCAAGGCCCCTTCCTTGATTATGCCCGCTTTCTCGCGCGCAATCTCAGCCACGGTGTTGCCGAGAACGTGCATGTGGTCCAGGCTGATGGCGGTGATGACGGCCACCCGAGGCCGGGCCACGGAGGTGGCGTCGAGCCGGCCTCCCAGCCCAACCTCCAGAACGGCCACATCCGCCCTGGCGCGCGAGAAGTACAGCAGGGCCAGGGCCGTCAGTACCTCGAACGTAGTGACCAATCCCAGCTCGGCGGCGCGTTCGCGCAGCCTATCGATCGCCGGCCTCAATTCGGTTACCAGCTCGGCTAAGGTTGCTTCGGGGATCATGGCCGCGCCCAGACGGATACGCTCCCGGAAATTGTGCAGGTGGGGGGAGGTAAAGAGCGCGGCGCGCAGACCGGCGACGTCCAGGGCGGCCTGCAACATCGCCGCTGTCGAGCCCTTGCCCTTCGTTCCGGCCACCTGCACCACCGGGTAGTCGTCCTGTGGCCGGCCCAACAGGTCGCAGAGAATCTCTACCCTTGCCAGGCTAAAGCGCGTCGCCGGCCAGGTGCCGCCAATGCTGCGCTCGTAGTCCGAGAAGGAGAGGATGTAGGCCAGCGCGTCCTTGTAGTCCACCCGCCAAGCATACCGCGCGCTCCCCGCGGCAGTCAACGCGGTTTGCGAGCGCGCCCGCCTCCGTCCCTCGTTTGCGGCCGGGCGAGATGGACGGCTATAATCAGCCGCTATGGTCGACATCGATTCTCTTCTCTCCCGGGTAAACAAGCCGGCCCGCTACACGGGGGGCGAGTGGAATAGCGTCAGCAAGGACTGGCGGGCGGCACGCGTCCGTTTGGCCCTGGCTTACCCCGACATCTACGAAGTCGGTATGTCCAACCTCGGCCTCAGCATTCTCTACGACGCGATCAACTCCCGGCCCGACTTCCTGGCGGAGCGCGTCTACGCACCCTGGGTCGACCTGGAAGAGGAGCTGCGAAATAACCAGACGCCGCTCTTCAGTCTGGAGTCACGGCGCCCTCTGCGGGACTTCGACGTGCTCGGCTTCTCCCTCGGTTGCGAGCTGACCTACACAAACTTACTGAACATGCTGGAACTCGGTGGCGTCCCACTGCTGGCGGCCGAGCGCGGCGACGACGTACCGCTGGTCATCGCCGGGGGCACGGGCGCCTACAACCCGGAGCCTCTGGCCGACTTTGTCGACCTGTTCGTGGTGGGCGACGGCGAGGCGGCTCTGCCCGAGCTGCTGGCTCTCTTTGCCGAGTTCTCCGTCCGACGGGCCGGCGACGGGCCGCGCTTCGACCGCCGGGCGTTCCTGCGCCGCGCCGCTCAACTGGGTGGCGTCTATGTTCCCAGCCTCTACGCCGTCCGCTACGGGGACGACGGCACTGTGGAGGCGGTGGAGCCGGCTGTGCGCGAGGCGCCGGCCACGGTGCTGCGGCGGCTGGTGCGACCCCTGCCGCCCAGCACCACGCGGCCCCTGGTGCCCACCCTGAACACGGTGCACGACCGCGGCGCTGTCGAGGTGATGCGCGGCTGCCCTAACGGCTGCCGCTTCTGCCAGGCCGGACAGGTCTACCTGCCCGTGCGGCTGCGTCCGGCCGACGAAGTGCTGGCCGCCGTCGACGAGCTGCTGGCCTGTACCGGCTACGAGGAGCTGTCTCTGCTCTCGCTGAGCACGGGCGACTACCCCGGTGTGGCCGAACTGCTGCGCGACTTGGCCGCACGCCATCCGGACACGAACTTTTCGCTGCCGTCCCTGCGGGTCGATTCCTTCTCGGTCGAGCTCGCCAACTCGCTGCGCCGGCGCAAGACGAGCCTCACCTTCGCGCCCGAGGCGGGCAGCCAGCGCCTGCGCGACGTCATCAACAAGCGAGTCACGGAGGAGGACCTGTTGCGGGCGGCGGCAGCCGCCTACGGTGCCGGCTGGTCGACGGTGAAGCTCTATTTCATGGTGGGGCTGCCCACGGAGACCCCGGAAGACGTGGCGGGCATTGGCCGTCTCTCCCGCACCGTGCTCGACGTCGGCCGCCGCGCGGCCGGTCGCCGGGCGCAGCTGCACGTGAGCGTCTCCACCTTCGTGCCCAAGCCCCACACCCCCTTCCAGTGGGCGGCGCAGGACAACTCCGAAGTGCTGGCCGCGAAGCACTCGGCTCTGCGGGCGGCGATGCCGCGCGCGGTTAGTCTCAGCTGGAACGACCCGCGCAGCAGTCTGCTGGAGGCCGCCTTGTCCCGGGGGGATAGGCGCCTAGGCGCCACTATCCTGCGGGCGCGGCAGCTGGGTTGTCGCTTTGACGCCTGGAGCGAGCATCAGCGCTTCGACCTCTGGCAGCAAGCGGCCCAGGAGACGGGCAGGGAGCTGGCCTTCTATGGCCAGCGGGAGCGCTCCCTGGAGGAAGTCCTGCCCTGGGGCCACATCCGTAGCGGCGCCAGTCCCGAGCACTTGCGCCGGCAGTGGTTGCGCGCCCTGGGCGGCGCTGCGGAGGGCTCGCCGTGACCGCCGTCCAGCGCCTGCGCGTCAGCTTCTCCCGGGGTGAAGCGGCCAAGTACGTCAGCCATCTCGACCTCGCTCGTCTCTGGGAGCGGGCGCTGCGGCGCGCTCGTTTGCCGGTGGCCTACTCAGCCGGCTTCACGCCCCACGCTCGGCTGGCCTTCGCCGCACCCCTGGCGGTGGGCATCACCGCCAGCGCTGAGCTGGTAGACGTGTATCTGAGCGAGCTTGTGCCCCCCGCCCGGGCGCTGGCAGCGCTAGCGGAGCAATTGCCGCCAGGCCTGGCGATAGGCGACGTGGCCGAGGTCGACCTGGTGGAGCCGGCCCTGCAGGCGGGCGTGCGCGCCGCGGATTATGTGCTCACCTTTGCCGAGGACCTGCCGGAGCTGGCGGCGGTGGTGGCGAACATTCTGGCCAGCGAGGAGGTCCCCGTCGAGCGCCGGCGGGAGGGCAAGGTGGTCAAGATCTTTGACCTGCGGCCGTTTGTCCTCGCCCTGGCGGTGCTACCCGCCGAGGGTCCGGCCCGGCTGGCGGCGCGGCTGCGATTGGACACGGCCGGCGGCGCCCGCCCCGACGAGCTGCTCGCGGCCCTCGGGCTGCCGGAGAAGCCGGTGCGTGTGCACCGCGCCGGCCTGGTGCTGGCCAAGGCACGAGAGGAGTTTGGTCCCTGAGCCTGTGCGCCGATTTGCCGACTTAT
>JAMCYS010000104.1 GCA_023473795.1 Chloroflexota bacterium
ATCTGCTCTACCGACTGTGTCAGGCCACAGGCCAGGGTGCCGAGGGTGAAGACGGCCATGCCTACCATGTAAACGGGCTTGCGCCCGATCAGGTCCGCCAGGCGGCCGAAGGTGAGCAGCAGGCCGGTGATCACCAGCAGGTAGGCCATCACCACCCACTGGATGGTCGTGAGGTCGGTGCGCAGCTCGCGGGTGATGGTGGGCAGAGAGATGTTGACGATGCTGGAGTCGAGCACGCAGAGGTACGTGCCCAGGCCCACGGCGGCCAGAATCGCCCACCTGTTGGCATACGGCTGCCCCGCCGCGACCGCCTGCTGGGCCACGCCCTGCTGCATTCCTTAGTACCCCCTGGCTGGCCCGCGTGCCCACCGGGCGGGCGCGCGCCCGGCCATACTAGCACGCGCGCGAGGCCCAGGGAAGGGCAACGCGCCGAAGAAAGGGGCCACCGAGCGGCCTGCGCTCGACCGAGCCTCGGGCGACGGGGAACGCTCGCCTACCCCAGCGCGCCTCCTCTGCCAGGGGAGACTATTCCCTCGACGCCAAGCGGTATGTATCGGGGGATGATCCGATAGCGTTTGCGGTTGATTCGGGTGAGGCCAGGTTCTGTTGTCCTACGCCAGGTTGTTTGCTTCACGTGGATTTGGCGCTATCCTATTAGTACCGGCGAAGGGGAGCCACTCGGCGCTGAGAGGCGAGCTGCAACGGCGCCAGGGCTCAGCCGGCGAGGGAGGTGATGGCGTGATCATTACCATCGCCCGGCAATTGGGCAGTGGCGGCGCGCAAGTGGGCCAGCTGGTGGCGCGGCGGCTCAACATTCCCTATCTGGATCGCCACATCTTGCAGCGGGTCGCGCAGCAGGCGGAGCTCTCCGAGGAGGCAATCGAGGACTCCGACGAACGCCGGCCGACACTACTGGAGCGCATGGCCGGCTTCACCATCCAGGCGCTGCCCTTCAGCGAAAGTAGCGAGGAATACCCCTTACCTGGGGAGAACGCTGCCTACGAGAGCGAGTACGATGCCCACCGCTATCTGATGGAGAGCACCATACTCGAGATCGCGCGGCAAGGCAGCGCCGTCATCGCGGGCAGGGGGGGCCAGGTGGTGCTGCGCGAGCATCGGGAGGCGCTGCACGTCTTCATCCAAGCGCCCGATGCGGTGCGCGTTGAGCGCGTGGCGCGGAGCGACGGCATCTCGCTCGAGGAGGCCAGACGCAAGGTTGAGGCCAGCGATCGCAACCGTGCCGGCTATCTGAGGGTCGGCTATCGCGTCGATTGGCGCGACCCTCGCCTCTACGACCTGGCGATCAACACCGCCCGCATTGGCCCCGAGGAGGCAGCCGACCTCATCGTGCGCTTCGCCCAGGCCGTGAGCGCCGGGTCGGGAATCCCGAGCTATCGAACCTCGACTATGGCGGAAGTGCCCATGGATCACAGTCCGCCAGCGGAGGCACGGTAACAGCATTTCCGAGGCAACCAGCCCACTTTGGCTGCCGTTTCCTTTTGAGGCGATGCCTACAACCCCGTCCGCCGGCAGGGTGGAGAAGAAAGCAGGGGCGGGGCTGAGCCCGCCCCTAGCCCTTCACTGCCCCGGTCACCAGCCCCTGTATGAGGTACTTGCGTACCAGCATTGAGAAGACTACGACCGGCAGCATCACCACCGTGCCTCCGGCGGAGATCTTGCCCCACTCCCAGCCCTCGACGTTCATGAAGTTGACGATGCCGACTGGGGACGTCATAACATTAGTCCGGGTGAGGGCAGGGGTGAGGTATAATCCGCCTGGGCCGCCAACGAGGGCGCCCGAAAGAGGGGACCCGACATAAGGAGGAGGCCGATGCCGCAGGAGATAGCGCCGCGCGTCGTAGTCGCCCCCGCCGTGCGCTTTGGCAAGCCGGTGATTCGCGGCACCAGGGTGCCCGTGGAGCTGGTGGTGGCCAAGCTCGCCGGCGGCATGGCGGAGCAAGAGGTGGCCGAGGAATACGAGATCACGGTGGAGGACATCAGGGCGGCGCTGGTGGTTGCAACGGCTCTGTAACCGGGAAGAGGACGGGGGCGCAGGCCATGGGAGAGATTGCCACGAGTGACGGCTAGGCAGGTACTGCGCGCCCTGCGCCGCGCCGGCTGGCACCGACACTCCCAGGTCGGCTCGCACGTTACCCTGAAGCATCCCGACAGGCCTGGCGCCCGCGTTACCGTGGCCGTCCATCCTGGCGAAACGTTGAAGCCGGCGACGCTCAAGAGCATCCTGGAGCAAGCGGGCCTGGATGCCGTGACCTTCCGCGGGCTGGTATAAGGAGGCTCACCTATGCGCAAGTACACGATCATCCTCGAAGCCGACCCGGAGGAAGGCGGCTACACCGTCACCGTGCCGGCCCTGCCCGGCTGCGTCACCCAGGGGGAAACGGTCGAGCAGTGTATCGAGCGGGCGCGCGAGGCCATCGCGTCCTACCTGGCCGGCCTGATCGCCGACGGCGAGCCGATCCCCGACGACGTGCGCACCGCCCAGGTGGAGGTGGCAGCCTAGCTGGCAGCCTGCCGCCGCGGGGCTTGGGGGCGAACCCTCCGACGCCTAGTGCCACCTCAGACGAGATAGTCGTTGACGTGTTATGATTCTGGGTATGAGACAACCTATCTTTGCGCGTCCGATGACGGACGATGAGCGCGAGCAGTTGGAGGCCGGCCCGCGCTCGTCC
>JAMCYS010000153.1 GCA_023473795.1 Chloroflexota bacterium
TTGCCGGTGGCGAAGGCGAGGAAGATGTCGCCGCTGCTGTTCTCCCCCAGGCCGCCCGTGCGAGCGATACCCAACGTGGCACGCTGAGCCAGTCTCCGGCACTGGCCGGGCAAGAGCGGCGCGTTGGTGGCGATGACGACGATGATGGAGCCTGCACCGTCGCCCTGAGCCGGGCCCGGCAGCGGCACCGCCTCGGCTGGGATCAAGCGCCCCAGCGGTACACCATCTACCCGTAGGAGGTAACGCTGGCCGTGGTTAGCCTGCACAAGGGCTCCCACTATCCAGCCGCCATCGGCCTCCGATACCAACCGAGAGGCGGTGCCGATGCCGCCCTTGAAGCCGTGGCAGATCATGCCCGTGCCACTGCCCACGCAGCCCTCGGCTACGGGGCCACCGTCCGCGGCGTCGAGCGCGGCAAAGACGTGTTCCGGCCGCACGTGCTGGCCGTTGATGTCAGAAAGGAGTCCATCCCAGGTTTCGGCGACCACCGGGCAGCTCCACCAGTAGAGGAAAGGCGGGCCGCCGTGGGTGACGTCGTAGGCGATGAGGGCATCGCGGGCCACGCCGACGCTGTGCGTGTTGGTGAGGCCAATCGGGGTGCTCAACAGCCCCGATTCGGCTAGCCATATCAAGCCCGTCATCTCCCCATTACCGTTCAGAACGTGATAGCCAGCGTAGACGGGGTCCGTGGATAGTCGGCCTTCGTGCGGCACAATTACCGTGACACCCGTGCGCACCGGCCCTTTGCCGAGCACCAGCGGCCCCTCGCCCCAGCTTAGGGTAGTGTGCCCCACCCGTACGCCGGGAACGTCGGTGATGGCGTTCAGTGGGCCGAGCGCCAGACCGAGCTCGCGTGCCCTCGCCCGGCCGGAGCCCCCGACTGCCGAGCTAGCTTGGTTTTGCACCTTCGACCTCCTTCCTGGAGTCTGTTACGAACTTTGCACCATGAAGGTGACGAATCATGGGCCATTAGGATGCGCTCGGACCGTGAAGGCAATCTAGCGCTCCCGGTGTTAACAAGGCTCGGATCAGCCGACAACTGCGGTCTTGGTTACACAGCACCTCCGCGTGCGCGCGGCAAAGTCTCTCTTTGCACTGCGGACCACTGTAGGCGGCCTAAGTACCGCCCGTCGAACGACCTCGCGATTGCTCACCTTCGTGTAACGAACAGCGCAGTCGCTTTAGTGGGTGCATCCAAGACTCCCTCTTAGCAACTTAGCCTCCGTCTAGCCCCGCCAGGGATCGCATAGGGCAGCACCTACGCCATCGCTATGCCCGATTAGACGGCCGCGCGGCCGCGCACGTCTTGGAGCAGCGACACCAGTTCCGCGACTTGAGCTGGGGTGAAGATGCCCTCGGGGCCAGTCGGCGTCAGGTCGGTGAAGGGCGATTCGTAGAGCAGGGAAACGTTGACTACACCGTGCTGCGTCAGGTGGTCGACGATCAGGTTGACGAACTCGATCTGGTTGGCGCCGAGCATCTTGCCCGACAGGAACCCGGCCAATGCCTGCTTGGCGGCTTCGCGATCCATACCCACCAGCGAGCGCACGAACAGCCCCAGCCCGTGCGATTCCTCCTTGGCGCGGGCGATCACCTCGGTGCCGCCCACGCCGCTTTCCCGGAGCATCCGCTCCAGTTCGGCAAGATCAGTCGCCGTCAGCGCCTTGTTCATCCGCAGCTTGTAGATGGTAACGTGGTCTTGGTGTTCGCGCAGGAAGGCGCGCGCCTTGGCGCGAAACCTCTCGTATTCGCCGGCTGAGGCCAGGCCAGGCAAGTCTATAGCCGCCGCCTCCCCCATCTCGTCCTCGAAGGAGGTATAGACGAACTTGCGTCCGCGTTTCTCGATCAGGATGACCAGCCCCCGCAGCCGACGGCGAAGTGCTTGAAGCGCGGCCAGCGCAAATCGTCGTAAGAGCGGCCCTTGTTGTCACTGCCCTCGGGGAAGACGCGGCGCTCTACGGGCACTCCCAGGCGGGCGGATTTGTTCTCCGCCAGCGTCCGCGGGTCGTCCAGCCGCCGCAGGAACAAGAGGTAGGTGATCTGCTCGATCACCTCGAGCGGATTAGCGATGCCGCCGGACCAGAAGGCGTCCCAGATACGGTCGATTTGGTTTCGCAGTTCGCCGGTGAGCATTGGTCTATCAACTCCCGCCTTGGCGTGGAATCGGTTGCCTACCGAGGAAGAAGGGCGTGTTGGAAGCAGCGTCCACTCGCTTCCCGGGCGCACAAGATTCGCAGGGCCATCATATCGCCTGTCAGCCTGCTAGTCAACTTGGCTATCAGGCGGCTTGACTATGAGATGATCCAAATAGGGCCTCGGTCGGGCCGCGACACGCCGCGACCGCGGCGGCAATGGTTTGGATCGGATGCCCTCGCACGCGTTCAGAGGCCGACCGATGCCGCCGCATTCTCGCGGCGACCAGGGTGGGTTTATGAGCTAGCGCATCCGCGGCGGTGCCGACGGTGACCGTCGGGGGCGGGGGGCCGGGGAATACCCCGACGGGGACCTGCCCACCTGGCCCATCCGGAACGAGGTCCAGGAGCTTGAGTACCGGAACGGTCGCGGCTTCGGCCCGTCGCCGCCGCTCAATGACAAGTCTTCCGAGAGCGGGCCAATCGTTATCTTCGGGCTCCCGGGCATCTTAGCCGAGAAAAGGCAAAGGCCGGGGCTCAGGAGGATGACTAGCGAACCGTTAAAACGCTAGCTTGACTACAAGGCGGAAGGTCGCTACCATGGGACTGCTTGCCGGTTAGTCTCTTGGACCTCGTCGCTCTAGTCGTCGATGGTTTACGTGAGGTGCGTAGATGCCCGCCACCGCCAAGCGTGACCGCACGGCGCGCCTGCTCAGGGTGGAGCACCTTCTCTACCAGCACCCGCGTGGGCTCAAACCGGCCGAGATCGCCCACCTCTGCGGGGTCTGCCGGCGCACCGCCTACCGCGACCTCCTCGCACTGCAAGCCGAGCTGCAGCTGCCCATCTGGCAGGACGAGGAGGGCCGCTATGGCATCGAGGCGGGCCACTTCCTGCCACCGGTCAAGTTCACTCTCCTGGAGGCCACGTCCCTTTTCATCGCCGCCCGCCTGGCCTGCCAGTACACCTACGAGCACCGACCCGGCCTGGAGAGTGCCTTCGCCAAGCTGGCCACCGTCCTGCCCCCTGCCCTCGCCCGCCATGTGCAGGAGACGGTGGCCGAGCTCTGCCGCCGGCCCCACAACGACACCTTCGCCCAGGTCTTCGACCTCCTGGCGATGGCCTGGGCTCGGGGCCAGCGAGTCAAGATCTGGTACGAGCGCGGGGTACTCGAGGGCCATCCCGAGGTGGTGGAGAGGCTGCTGGACCCCTACTTCCTGGAGCCCTCGGCAGCCAGGCACGCCTGCTACGTGATAGGCCTCGACCACCGCTCGGAGGAGGTGAGGACCTTCAAGCTGGAGCGCATCCGCGACATCGAGCTCACCGCCGAGGAGTACACCCTGCCCGAGAACTGGAGCGCCGCCGACTACTTGCGGAACAGCTGGGGGATAGTGCATGACGAGGAAGTGGAAGTGAAGGCCCGCTTCTCTCCCGCGGTCGCCGCCCGAGTCAAGGAGGCCATCTGGCACCCGTCGCAGACTCTGGAGGAGCAGGAGGACGGGGGCCTCCTCTTCACCGTTCGAGTGGCGGGCAGCCACGAGATCGCCCGTTGGTTGCACTCCTGGGGGGAGGACGTGGAGGTGCTGGCCCCGCCCGAGCTGCGGGAGCACTTCGCCGCCGCCGCCAAGCAGCTGGGCGAGATCTACTGCCCCGCGAATTTGCCGACTTCTTGAGAATCGACCAATCGCTGTGACAGTCTAGCTGTCACAAGCCCCTGCTACGCTCTAGCCGTAAGGCGAGAGCAAGGCAGCCATGGGCCGTCGAGAGGGGTCAGCGATGACAGACAGCACGGAAGGCAAAGCGACACGGGCGGTTCTGGAGTGGCTGGGCGGCCTCGGGGTAGGCGAGGGCACGGCCCATGGGGGGATGACGCTCTTCCCGGTCACCGCCAAACCGGGTCAGACGCCAGTGCTGGAGTACAGGACCTTAGCGGAAGGCATCGCCGAGGGCAGGCTGATCGTCAGAGAGCGACCTTCGGCAAGCGTGCCGGAGCTGGTGTTGGTGAACCGGGGTACCACGATGGCGCTGATCCTGGACGGGGAGGAGATCGTCGGCGGCAAGCAGAACCGCATCGTCAACGCCAGCTTCCTGGCGGCGGCGGGCTCCGAGGTGCTGCTGCCGGTCACCTGCGTCGAGCACGGGCGCTGGCACGACGTTTCGCCGGTCTTTGCCGCCGGGGAGGCGAGCCCGCACACCCTCAAGCGCGAGAAGCTCCTGCAGGTCAACGCCAGCCTGAGGGCCACGGGGCGGGCGGAGGCGGACCAGGGGGCGGTCTGGGACCACGTGGCCCGTTTGGAGGCGCGGGTCGGCCGCAGCTCGCCCACCGGGGCGATGCACGAGGTCTACGTCTCCCAGGGCGGCCAGCTGGCGGCTTACGAGCGGGCTTTCCCCTACCACGAAGGCGCGGTGGGGATGATCGTGTCTCTGGGCGGGTGGCTGGCGGGGGCCGACCTCTTCGACCAGCCGCGCACGGCCCGCACTCTCTGGGCCAAGCTCGTGCGCAGCTACGCCCTCGACGCCCTCTCGGAAGAGGTGGGGCAGCCGGTGGTGAGGGACCGGGCGGTGAAGCTGCTGGGGCGCTTCCAGGGCGCCAGCGGCGAGGTCTACCCGTCGCTGGGGCTGGGCGAGGACGTGCGCTTGCGGGGCGACGGCGCGGTGGGCAGCGCCCTGGTCTACGGGGGCACGCCGGTGCACGTGAGCCTTTTCCGTACCTACCGGAACAGCCACTCGGGCCGCGGGCGGATGGTCAGCAGCTCAGCGAGACGAAACCTGCGGCGGGAGCAGGGAGCCCACTAGACAGAGTTGGAGGGGGTGGGATGCGAAATTGGGTCACTCTGGCGACGAAGATCGAGGCCCTTGGCGAGTCGATGGTCGATTGCCCCAGGCGATGCGAAGGCATTGCCCCCAGGGAGGGCGTGCCCCCGCGCTGTCTGGAACTGGAGCTGGAGGGGAGGACCCACGGACCAGGGGCCGTGATAGTGGGCCTCAACCCTGGTCAAGCAGGTCCCGTTGAGCATTCCTTCTACCGTAAGAACGGCGGCACCTATGCTCAGGTGGTAGCCTTCTGGCGGAAGTACATTGGCTACAATCACAGGTACTATCGCTGGCTGCGAACTCTGGTCGACCAGTTGCATCTTACCGGACCTATTCTGTGGACGGAGCTCGCCAAGTGCGAGAGCGCCCGCAAGGGCCAGTTGCCGCCCCTGCAGACCTTTCGAACCTGCACCAAGGAGTATCTGAGCCGCGAGCTAGCGGCGGTGCCCGGATCCTGGCCTCTGATTGCGGTCGGGCACGAGGCCTACGTGGCTCTGGCCTACCGCTACCCAGAACGGGCAGTGGTTGGCGTGCCCCACCCTACTGGCTCTCACGGCCACTTCGCCAGGCTGTTCGACGGAGGCCAGCTGCTGGGCGAGTTCACTAACGTGCTGGATGGCCTCTGGCGTGATGACAGCGGCCTGGCGGTCTGGCTGTCCAGGGACTCCGCGGGGCCGCCCGACAACGAAGACGCCGACGCGGAGACAACGTGACCAGGGAGCAGCCGGCCTGCCGGCGCAGCCTGCTGGCCGGCTTCGCGGCCTACCAACGTGGCAAGAGGGAGAAGTTGCCTTGAGCGATCTAGATCCTGCCAAGCCCCTGCCAGAGGCGCTCGCGTTTCTCTGGGCCAAGCTTGGCCGCAAGGACGCCCCCGCCGGCACCTACCACCCGCTTATCTGCCATATGCTCGACGTGGCAGCGGTGGCCCATTGCCTGTGGCGGGAGGTGCTGGCACCCAGCACCCGCCGCCGGCTGGCGGAGGCACTAGGTCTGCCGGAGGAGGAGGCCGGCAAGTGGATCGCCTTCTTCGCCGGCCTTCACGACCTCGGCAAGGCTTCACCGGACTTCGCCGGGATTAAGGATGCTCGCGACTGCGGTCTGAGAGAACTGCTCGCCAGGGCTGGCTACACGTTCAGAGACGGGCAGACTCCTGTGCCCCACGGTGTGGCGACCGCGGCAGTAGCGGCTGATCTGCTGACAGAGCAATTCGGCGTCGAGAGACGCTTGGCCAACAGGCTGGCCGTGGTGCTCGGCGGGCACCACGGCGTGCTGCCGCACACAGGCGACACACAGGATGCAGCTGACCTGGTAGGATCGGGGCTGTGGCGCGCCGCCAGGATTGACCTAGCCCTCATCCTTAGTCTGACTCTTGGCCTGCCACAACGCACACCGCAAGGGAACCTGGACAACGGCAGCGCCATGCTGCTGGCGGGCCTAGTCACCGTGTCCGACTGGCTGGGCTCGATCGACACGGCCGGTTGCTTTCCCCCGGCGACTCCCGTCTGTAGCTCCACGCAAGTGGATGCGGCGGGGTACTTCTCAGGATTGCCAAGCCGCGTGCTTCAGGTCCTAGGGCGCGTTGGCTGGCTCTCCAAACCAACGGTTTCGCCCGCCGTAGGCTTCGCCAGCCTGTTTCCCAGTATCAAGGAACCGACAGCCGTGCAGGAGTCTGCACTCGCCCTGGCCGAGAGGCTTTCGGGCCCCGGTCTGGTGATACTCGAGGCCCCGATGGGCCAAGGCAAGACGGAGGCGGCGATCTACCTTATGGAGCGATGGGGTGCTTCCCAGGGGCAAGCGGGCTGCTATTTCGCTCTGCCTACACAGGCGACGAGCAACCAGATGTTCTCCCGCGTCGAGGAGTACCTGGCACGGGTGCAGAACGGCGGCCTGACCAATCTTCAACTTCTGCACGGGCACTCCAGCCTCGCAGCCGAGTTCGAGGTTCTGCGGGAGAAAGGCGACGAGCTACTGGTGCCCCACGCCGTGTACGGCGAGGCAGCCTATGATAAGGCCCCCGCTGCCGTGGTGGCGGCGGAATGGTTCACCCATCGCAAGCGCGGTCTCCTGGCGTCTTTCGGGGTAGGCACTGTCGACCAGGCGTTGATGGCGGTCCTGCAATCGAAGCACGTGTTCGTTCGCTTGTTCGGACTGGCACAGCGCACTGTCATAGTGGACGAGGTTCACGCTTACGACACATACATGAGCACCCTCCTCGAGCAACTGCTGCGCTGGCTTGGTCTGCTGGCGACTCCGACGATAATGCTGTCGGCGACCCTACCCTCACAGCGACGCCTCGCTCTGGCAGAAGCCTATTTCGAAGGACTGGCAGCTGGTATAGGCGCACCAGCAGCAGCCCGCATAGCCCCCGAAAGTGAGCACAAGCGTTACCCGCGTCTAACCTGGGTTTCCAGGGAGGGAATAGGGAGCGAGGAGATTCCTACCCCAGCCGGCGAGAGCCGAACGCTAAACATCGTCTGGAAGAGAGCTTTGTCGCCTACATCCTCGGGCCCCGACTTCCCGGTGCTCAGCGAGTTGCAGGGACTGCTGGAAGCCAACGGCGGGTGCGCTGCCTGGGTGTGCAACACCGTGGGCCGGGCGCAAGAGGTTTACGAGGCGGCGAAGGATCGGCTGTCCGGCTTGGCTGAGGACGGCCAGCCGATTGTCCACCTCCTGCACGCGCGTTTTCCCTACGAAGAGCGCGAGCAAGAGGAGCAACTCACCTTGATCCGCTACGGCAAGCCAAACGGCACGGTTCGGGGTGCAGACAGGAGCGAACTTCCCGTCCGTCGTCCGGCTAGAGGCCTACTCATTGCCACTCAGATAATCGAGCAAAGCCTCGATCTCGACTTCGACCTCATGGTCTCCGAGGTAGCGCCGGTGGATCTGCTGCTGCAGCGTTCAGGTAGAGTGCACCGTCACAAGCGCGAGGGGCGGCTGGGGTCGCGGGAGCCAACCCTGTGGCTTATCGAGCCTTCGCTACGCGCGAACGGCACGCCGGACTTCGGGGGTGGCACTGAGAAGGTGTACGAGGACGATTTCGGCGTTCTCTTGCGTACGTGGTTGGTGCTGTGCGACCGGGTTTGCGTTCGCGTGCCGGAAGACGTCGAGTGCTTGATCGAATCGGTCTACTCGGAGCGGCAAATCCCCGCCGGCCTGGCGCCTGCCCTGGCCGAGCAATGGCTCGCCGCCGAAGAAGCGCGCCGGGATCAGATGAACGCCGATGCGGCGGAAGCCAAGGACAGGTGGCTCAAGAAACCCGACTACCCAGGAGAGTTATGGCGCCTGATGGCGAACCCTCGGGAAGAAGACGCACCCGAGTACCATCCATCGCACCAGCTATTGACTCGTCTGGCGGAGCCAACGGTCCAGGCCGTGTGGCTCTACGACGTCGGGGCGCGGCTGTCGTTCGATCTAGACGGACGCGATTGCGTCAACCTTGAAGCGGAACCGACCGTCGCCATGGCCAAGCGCCTGTT
The DNA here is from genome assembly GCA_023473795.1 of Chloroflexota bacterium. Lineage (GTDB taxonomy): Bacteria > Chloroflexota > UBA6077 > FW602-bin22 > JAMCYS01 > JAMCYS01. The sequence continues at coordinate 8,421 of JAMCYS010000153.1, forward strand.
GCGACGATCCATACCCATTTCTCACCGGGGATTGGTCTTCAATCTACTAGCCGAGCCCGCTCCACCAGGCTGGCGCAAATCGCCGCTACTGCGCCATCACCGTGTCTTGCGCCTGGACGCCACTCGCTCTTCCTGCCTGCACGGATGGGATGTCAGACTGGACGAGCACAGCGGGCTCTTGGTCAAACGCAAAGAGGGGGTGCCTGGGTGACTTACCAGTTCAATCTGATTGACGAGAAATGGATTCCCTGCCTCCTCCCGGGAGGTCGTCGCGAGGAGTATGGCATTCGCGACGCACTGCTCAAAGCGGCCAAGATCAGCGAGATTAGCGACCATTCGCCCCTCGTCACCGCCGCCTTGCACCGGTTGCTGTTGGCCATACTGCACACAGTGTTCGGGCCCAGGTCGGTCGACGAATGGGCCGCCTTGTGGCATCGTGGCTGGGATGAGCGCCGCCTGATGTCCTACCTGGATGATGAGCGCGTTCACGAGCGGTTCGACCTCTTCCACCCCCAGCGGCCGTTCTGCCAGGTGGCCGGAGTGAGCAGTAGGGGCGCTTCGCCGGCGACCCGCCTGGCGCGTGAACTCGCTTCTCCTGCCAACGCCGTCCTACTCTTCGACCACGGTGGGAAGGACGTTCTGACCGCGGCCGAAGCAGCCCGCTGCCTGCTGGCCTATCAATCCTATGCCCCGGGCGGCTCGCAATCGCGCGAGAGCGCAGAGTTCTCCTCGGCTAAGGCAGCACCGCTGGTGAACGCGGCGCTCCTCCTGGTCAAGGGCTCCGACCTGCGGCGCACCCTGTTGCTTAACCTCCACTGGTACTGTCCCGACGAAGCAGAACCATTTTCCGGCGCGGGAGCGGACCGGCCGGCCTGGGAAGCCGCCGCGCCACCTGGCGATGTCGTACGCGCGCCTCTCGGCTACCTCGACCTATTGACCTGGCAGAGTCGAAGGGTGAGGCTGCTGCCGGAGGCGGGTGAGGGTGGGCAAGCGGTGGTGTCGCGGGCCATCATCTTGCGTGGCGAGCAGTTTGAGAAGGGGTTCTCTCTACACGAGAAAGAGACTATGGTCGCCTTCAAGAAGAACGTGAAGGCCGGTCCCGGGGCCGATCCCTGGCCGGCCGTTGCGCTGCAGCCAGAGCGCGCTCTCTGGCGAGACAGCCTGTCTCTTCTGGAATCTGTCGCTGAGCAGCGCAGCAGGCCTAAGATGCTCGATTGGCTGCGCTACCTGGTGGCGGAAGGGCATCTAGCAATCGCTGACACGCTGCCGCTCGAGGTGTTTGGCTGTGTGCCCGACCAGGCCAACGTGGTGCTCTGGCGGCACGAGCGACTGCCAGTGCCCACCAGCTATCTCAGCAACCCCGCGCTCGTCGCCCTACTGAGAGAGTCCCTGCAGATGGCGGCGGGCGCGGCGAGCGCTCTTGTCACCGCCCAGTGGCAGCTGGCCTGCCTGCTCGCCAAACCTAATGCCCACTCGGAGACCGACCCGCGCAGGCTGCCTCCCCGCGCGCGAGTGAAGGGCCTCTATGCCGGACTGGGAGCGCCACGCAGCTACTGGGCCGCGCTTGAAGCTCCCTTCCACCAGCACATGCAGCGGCTCGCAACCCACTATCTCGCGGCAGAGGACGGGCAGGCTGACAAAACTCGGGAAGACCTGGACGCGTGGAGGCGCGCGGCCCGGCGGGCCGCGCGCGCTGCCTACGACGAAATGGCTGCCACCCTCCAGTACTCGGAACGCACGGCTAGGGCGACCGCCCTCGCGGAGAACGCGCTGCGATATCGATTGAACCGAAGTCTGCCCAGGGAACCAATGACGATTGAGGAGGAAACGGATGAGCCCACCGAGACAGTCCTGGCCGACTGAAGCCGAGAAGAGGTTTGCCGGCTACCTGGCCGAATTGGCCAGCGACGAGGAGTGGAACGGCGCCGGCAGCAGGAGCGAACGCCGGGCCGCTCTGCACGCCTTGAAGAGAGGCCTCCGCGCCGATCCTGGCCTGGCGCCGGAAACCTGGCGCCACGTGAACGGGCTGCTGGCCGACGATCTTGACTCCGTCTCGGTATCAGCCCACTACCTGGTGGCTTCTTTGTTTGCCACCCATCAGCTCTCCTGGGAGGGGGAACGAAGCAAAGAGCCGACGAACTTCGGCGCCTCGTTTGCCCGGTTGCGCGACTCCGGATCCGGCCCCACCCTGGAGAACCGCTTTGTTGGTTTGCTGAAGTGCCGCTGGCCGGCGTTGCCCGCCCACCTGAGGCGAGCGGTCGGCCTCATGCGCACCCGCGACATGCCAATACTGATCGATTGGGCCCAGTTGCTTCACGACCTTCGCCAATGGCAGCGCCGCGACAAGGCAGTGCAGCGAGAGTGGGCCCGGGCCTACTGGCGGGAGTTTGCCGAGAAGAAGCCGCCGCTGGACGTGCCCGCGGAAATTGCGGCGGCAGAGGTTGAAGTCTAGAGTCGGGGCCTCTCGCGGAGGCACAGCGGCGCTGTTGAGCGCTAAAGGGAGGAAGAATTGTTCGTCGAACTGCACGTACTCCAGAACTTCGCGCCTTCGAATCTGAACCGCGACGAAACCGGCGTCCCCAAGAACTGCCAGTTCGGGGGCCACGACCGCGCGCGCATCTCCAGCCAGTGCCTCAAGCGTACGGCTAGAGAGGGATTTGACTTGTTGGGTTTGATCCCCCCTGAGAACCGGGCGGTTCGCGCCAAGGGCCTGGCCATCCGCGTGGCAGACTTACTCGTCCCACGAGGCGAAGACGCCACGCCCGAGCAAACCACTGCCTGGGATGAAGCCATGCGTCTGGCCGTGCAGGCAATCGGGTGCTGCGGTCTGAAGGAAGACGACCAGCGCAAAGGCGAGCTGCAGTATGTCGTGCCTCTGGCGGTTACGACCGTCAAGCGGTTGGCGGAGGTCTGTCGGAAGCACCGGGAACCATTGCTTCTGCTGGCCGAGGGCAGCGGGAGACGCGGTAACCAGCCAAGAGGCAACATACCACCAGAGCTGCTGGCGGCAAGCAAGGTTATCAAGAAGGAGGTGGACCCTCTCCTGTTCGGAGACAAGATAGCCGACATAGCGCTCTTCGGGCGCATGGTGGCCGATCGACCTGAGAAGAACGTGGACGGCGCCTGCCAGGTGGCCCACGCAATCTCCACTCACGAAGTGGGCGAGGAATTCGACTTCTTCACCGCCGTGGACGAGTTGAAGGGCCCGGAGTCCAAGGGCGCCGCCATGATGGACACCACGCAGTTCAATTCTGCCTGCTACTACCGGTACGCCAACGTGGATCTGCGCCAGCTAGCAAAGCAGCTCGGCGATGACCCTGAACTGGCCAAGGCCACCCTGGAGACCTTTCTCAGTGCCTCTATTTCGGCCGTTCCCACCGGCAAGCAGCACGGCACGGCCGCCCAGTGCCAGCCCTCCTTTGTGTTTCTGGTAGCCCGAGTCAAAGGCCTCTGGTCGCTGGCCAACGCCTTTCTCAAACCAGTGCAGCCCGATCAGGAATGGGACCTGATGGAGAACTCGATCAGGGCTCTCGACACGTACTGGGGACGACTGACGGACATGTACGGAGAGGACGACTTCGAGGGGAAGACCGAAGGGGAAGCCAGGAAGCGGTGCTGGTGTGCCACGCTGCACCCGAACGCGCTGGAGAACATGAAGGATGCCAACACGGACCCGGCCGACAAGACCAAGCGGTTGACGGTCCAAGGCGCGCTGGCCGAAGTGATGAAAGCGGCCGATTTCGGCTGCAAGACGGGCAGGCCGTGAGCACGCTGCTGCTGCGACTCGCCGGGGCCATGCAGTCCTGGGGCACGCAGAGCCGCTTCACCGAGCGGGACAGCGGCCGCGAGCCTTCCAAGAGCGGGGTGGTGGGGCTGCTGTGTGCGGCGGAAGGCAGGTCCAGGGGTGAAGTGGTGGACGACCTCGCACAACTGCGGCTGGGCGTCCGCGTGGACGCAGAGGGCACGGTGCAGTTAGACTACCAGACCGCCGGAGGCGGCACGTTCCGGGGTGCGCAGTACGGCGTCGCCACGGTAGGCGGCAAGGCCAGGCGCACGGCCCTCTCCCATCGCTACTACCTGGCCGACGCCGACTTCCTGGTGGGGCTTGAGGGGCAAGACGACGGCCTGCTGCGGCGGCTGCACGCCGCCCTCAGGGAACCTCACTGGCAGCTCTGCCTGGGCCGCAAGGCTTTCGTTCCCGGAGCCCCGGTCTGGCTGCCCGATGGCGTGAAGACCGGCATGCCGCTCCTCGACGTTTTGAGACTGGAGCCCTGGCCCCGCGACGGCCTGCCCCTGCCGCCGGCCTGGCGGCGGCCTCCCCAGCTGCGCTTCGTGGTGGAGGACCGGGAGGGAGCCGAGGTATGCCGCGACCAGCCCTACGGCGCCGCCTTCCTGGACCGCACGTTCGCCCCTCGCTACGTCCGCACCGTCTTCAAGGACCTCGGCGCCGAAATACCAATTCGGGAGGATGTGCTGTGTACCTCTCCCGTCTGATCCTCAACCCCCGTTGCCGGGCGGTGCAGCGCGACCTGGCCGACTGCCAGTCCCTGCACCGCACCGTGATGGCGCTCTTCGGCCAGACGGAGGGCGACGACGCCCGCGCCCGGCTGGGCGTGCTCCACCGTCTGGACCTCAATCCCCGCGATGGGCGCCTGGACCTGCTGGTGCAATCGACCACTCCGCCCGACTTCACCCGCCTGGCAGCTGACTACCTGGCCCAAACCAGTGAGCCCAACCCGACCAGCAAGCCCGTGGCCGACCTCTACGCCAGACTGGTCGCCGGCCAGGCCCTGCGCTTCCGCCTGCTGGCCAACCCGACCAGGAAGATAGACACCAAATCGGGCCCCGCGGGTGAGCGGCGCAACGGCCAGCGAGTGCCTCTGCGTGACGATGAGAGCCGGCTGGCCTGGCTAGCACGCAAGGGCGAAGTAGGCGGCTTCCGCCTGCGCCAGGTCATGGCCAGCCCGGCCACAAACGAACGCGGTAAGGTGCCCGCCGTGCAGTCCGCGACCGCCAGCCAACTACGGGGGCGTCACCCAGCGCCCGGCGGTGGCACGGCAAACCTGACGCTGGAGCCCGTTCTGTTTGAGGGGATTCTCGAGGTGACGGACGCGGCGGCTCTGCGCCAGGCGTTGGCCCAGGGGATCGGCCCCGGCAAGGCCTACGGCTGCGGCCTCCTCTCCCTGGCGCCGGCCTAGGCATATCAGCGGTTTGGCAGCACCTTACCAACCGGACATTGGAGAAAGGGGACACGATGGCCTTCGACCTACACCTGCTGCCCAAAGTGCGCGATAGTTGCTCCTACCTCTACGTCGAGCATTGCCGCGTCGACAAGGAAGACAAGGCTATCGCCATCCACGACGCCCAGGGGCTGGTGCCCGTGCCCTGCGCCGCTCTGGCGATGCTGATGCTAGGCCCCGGCACGGACATCACCCACGCCGCCATCCGCGCCCTGGCCGAGAACGGCTGCCTGGTCTTCTGGACGGGCGAGGAGGGGGTGCGCTTCTACGCCCAGGGCCTGGGCGAGACGCGCTCCGCGCGCAACCTGCAGCGCCAGGCCCGCCTCTGGGCTGACCCCAAGCTGCACCTGGAGGTGGTGCTGCGCCTCTACGCCCAGCGCTTCGAGGAGCCGGTGGACTCCGGCTGGACCCTGCAGCAGGTGCGCGGCAAGGAAGGCCTGCGGGTGCGGGCCGGCTACGCCCGGGCCAGCCAGGAGAGCGGCGTGCCCTGGCACGGACGCAGCTATGCCCGCAGCAGCTGGGGCACGGCCGATCCCGTCAACCGCGCCCTCTCGGCCGCCAACAGCTGCCTCTATGGCGTCTGCCACGCGGCCATCGTCTCGGCAGGGTACTCGCCGGCGCTGGGCTTCATCCACTTGGGCAAGATGCTCTCGTTCGTCTACGATGTGG
>JAMCYS010000044.1:0-8110 GCA_023473795.1 Chloroflexota bacterium
GCTGATCGCCGAGGCAAGGCACAGTCAGATTTGTACCCGTTTTGACCCCTTTTTGTGCCATTCTTCCCTCATATGACCCATAACTCGTAAATAGACCGGGGTGGTTTGTGTCGCCGTGTCTGCTCTTGACGATGCATCTACCGGCACCGGCCGGCAGCCTCTTGACCTGCCGTACCTTGCCCTGTTCTGTTCGCGACGCTGTCCGGGGAGCCTGATCATCAGGGCGCAGGACCTGGCCTACGCCCTGCGCGCGGCCGGGGTGCCGGTGGTCGGCGGCTTCCATACGCACGTGGAAAAGGAGTGCCTGCGGGTGCTGCTGGCCGGCTCCGGCCTGCTGGCGATAGTGCCGGCGCGCGGTATGGAGGGTATGCGCCTACCGGCGGTCTGGCGGGCGCCGCTGGCCGAGGGCAGGCTGCGCCTGCTTTCACCTTTCGGCCCAAATGAGCGCCGGGTCACGGCGGCGCTCTGCGCCGCCCGCAACCGCTACGTGGCCGAGCTGGCGGCGGCGGTGCTGGTGATCTACGCTCACCCGGGCGGCGGGACGGAGACACTCTGCCGGAGGCTGCTGGCCGCGGGCAAGCCCGTCTACACGCTCGCCGACCCCGCCAACGCGCTCCTGGTCGCCTTAGGCGCGCGGCGGGTACAGGTCGGAGAGCCATTGGACTGGCTGCCAATCGCGCCGGAAGTGGGCTAGTGATCCAGACCGAGGAAGTACTTCAGTTGCTCGTCGATTGCTGCCATGATGGCGCTGCCCGCGAGGTTGCCCAACCGCTCGCGTAGAAGTCGGCGGTCGATGGCGCCGACCTGCTCCACCAGGGCGCGAGTCTGCCTGCCCTTGATCACGGTCTCTGGCCGAAAACTAGCGGCAGGCACGCGACTGGAAAACGGCACGACTACGGCAGTCGAGAGGCGATTGTACGGCGTGTCGGAGACGACCACAGCGTAGTGCGGGCCTGCGACTTCGTGGCCGCTGCCGAGCGGGGCGACCCTAAAGAGGTCGCCCCGCTCGGTCTCCTCGCCCTCGCTCACGCTTCGCTCTCCTCGTCGGTCTGCGTCTCGACGCCGGTCACGCGAGCGTTAGCCAAGTCGGCCAAGTAAGACATGGAGGCGTCATCCCTCGCCAGTTCCCTGACCTCGCGCGCCGCGGCGCGGCGGCGTTCCTCGCGCACAAGGGTTCTGATGGCCTCACGGATGAAATCACTTTGGGTAGGATAGCGCGCTGGGTCCCTCACTGCCTCCACTCGTTGCAGGTCATAATCTTCCAGGCGAACGGTAACTACCTTGCTCAAATCCATCACCCCCAAGATCATGGTAGCGTATTACAGATTGTATTGCAACTTTCGGGACGCCATCTTTGAGGGGCGCGGGCAAGCGCGCGTTCTAGAAAACGGCGGCAAGCCGCCGCACTCCAAATCTGGTGTCGGAGTGCGCAGGCTTGCCTGCGCTTTCGAAAGCGGCGGCTTGCGGCCGCACGCCACATTGGCCTTGCCCGCACTTCAGAGCTGCTCCTCCCCGCACCGCTGGCATTCGTGCATAATCCCGTAGGGGCGGGCGTCTCTGCCCGCCCGCCAGCCATGTCCCCGAAGCGTAGCGAAGGGGGCGGCCGCGGCCGCCGTAGCGGCGTAGTTGCCAGCTCGGCGTGGGGATTAGACGGGCGGGCGGGTACGGAGCCCCGCCCCTACCGCCATACCTGCCAGTTATGCACGGATGTCAAGCACCGCTGTTGAGCTGCCCCGGGGCCCGTGCTACAATGCGGCGCAGCAAGCGAGGACCCGGCGGCCCGGGTCCCGCCTAGAGGAGTATACCCCGCATGCGGATCACCTTCTGTGCCTACGGCGACCTGCGCCGCTACACGCCGCAAAACCAAGAGCGCCTGCCCCTGGCAGTGGAAGAACAGACGTCCGTCGCCGCTTTGTTGGACAGGCTGGACGTGCCCTGGGGCGAGGTTGGCATCGTGGCCATCAACGGCAAGCTGGCGGACGAGAAATACGTGGTGGCCGAGGGCGACAAGGTGGAGGTCTTCTCGCCGGTGGGCGGTGGCTCCTGATTCACAAAACGCCAAGTGGCCAACCAGGGAGGTAAGCGGAGCGCGATGCCATACGGTTACAACGGCAAGATCCTGCGCGTCGACCTGTCCAGTGGCAAGATCAGTATCGACGAGCCGGACGACTACTTCTACCGCACCTATTTCGGGGGCACGGCCCTCATCGCCTACTACCTGCTCAAGGAGCTGAAGCCGGGTGTGGACCCGCTCGGCCCCGAGAACAAGCTGATCTTCGCCGCCGGACCGGTCACAGGCGCCCCGATGGGCGGCACCGGGCGCAACGGCGTCGGCGCCAAATCGCCCCTCACGGGCGCCTTCGGCGATTCCCAGGCCGGCGGCTTCTTTGGCGCCGAGCTGAAGCACGCCGGCTTCGACGCCATCATCGTCGAGGGCCAGTCCCCCAAGCCGGTCTACCTGCTCATCGTGGACGGCAAGGCCGAGATCAAGGACGCCGGCCACCTCTGGGGCCTGAACACCGCCGAGGCGGAAGCCACGGTGCGCGCCGAAACGGGGGAGAAGTTGCTGCGCACGGCCGCCATCGGCCCGGCCGGGGAGAACCTGGTGCGCGTGGCCTGTGTGATCAACGACCTCTCCCACGCCGCCGGCCGCACCGGCATGGGCGCGGTGATGGGCTCCAAGAAGCTGAAGCTGGTGGCCGTGCGGGGCCGCGGCATGATGGACCTGGCCCAGCCGGAGAAGGTCAAGGAGCTGGCCAGGTACATGGTCGAGCACTGGAAGGACTGGGCGCTCGGCGTCAATGACTTGGGCACGGCTAACGGGATACGCGGCCTGCAGGCGTCGGGCGGCCTGCCGACGCGCAACTTCCGCGAGGGTCAGTTCGAGGGCTACGAGAAGATCTGCGGCGAGGCCATGCGCGACACTATCCTCGTCGGCCGGGGAACCTGCTATGCCTGCCCCATCCACTGCAAGCGCGAGGTGCGGGTCGGCGAGCCCTGGAACGTGGAGCCGAACTACGGCGGCCCCGAGTACGAGACCATCGGCGCCATCGGCTCGCTTTGTGGCGTGGACGACCTGGGCGCCATAGCCAAGGGCTCGGCGCTATGCAACGCCTACAGCCTCGACACGATCGGCACCGGCGCCATCATCGCCTTCGCGATGGAGTGCTTCGAGAACGGCGTACTCAATAGTAGAGACACCGACGGCCTGGAACTGCGCTTCGGCAACGCCCAGGCGATGGTGCAGATGGTCGAGAACATCGCCCACCGTCGCGGCCTGGGCGCCGTCCTAGCCGAGGGCTCGCGGCGCGCTGCCCGGCAGATCGGCCGGGGAGCGGAGAAGTTCGTGCTGACGATCAAGGGCCAGGAGTTGCCGATGCACGAGCCTCGCTTCAAGCAGGGCATGGGCATGGGCTTCGCCGTTTCGCCCACGGGCGCCGACCATTGCCACAGCATCCACGACACGCTGTTCGAGAAGGACACCGTCGACATGGTGCGCATCCGCTCGATGGGCGTGCGCATCCGCTCGATGGGCGTGCTGCAACCCCTACCCGTCCAGGATCTAAGCCTGGACAAGGTCCGTCTGTGCTTCTACGACATGACGATGCGCCACGCCATGAACTGCTGGGTGACGTGCCTGATCTCCCGCTGGAGCCAGGAGAAGATCACCGAGGTCTTCCAGGCGGTGACGGGCTGGAACTCCACCTACCTGGAGTTGAACAAGGTGGGCGAGCGGGCGGCGAGCCTGGCGCAAGTATACAACCTACGCGAAGGCTTCACCTCGGCCGACGACCTGCTGCCCAAGCGCATGCACACCGCGTTCACGAGCGGCCCCCTGGCTGGGGTGTCGGTGGACGAGGACCAGCTGCACGGGGCGATCACAGCCTACTACGGTATGATGGGCTGGAACGAGCGCGGTGTGCCGACCAGGGTTAAGCTCGCCGAGCTGGGAGTGGCCTGGGCGGCGGATGAGCTGCCAATCGGATAGCGGCAGCTTTCGTAACTTTACCTAAAGCCGCCCGTGTGCTAGAATGTCGCCCGTGGTAGCGGTTACTACGGGCGACCCCGTGCTAGAAGCGGGGGCCCAGCGGTGCGAGAGGTAGAGGGGGTTCGATGCAGGCAACGCGCTGGCAGATACTCGAGATTCTCAAGAAACGTGGCAGGGCGACGGTGGACGAACTGTCCAAAGATCTGGGCATTACTCTTATGGCCGTCCGCCTGCACCTGGTGGTGCTGGAGCGGGACGGGTTGGTGAGCCGGGCCTCGGTGCGTGAGGGCCCCGGGCGGCCAACGCTCCTTTACCGCCTCACCGAGCAGGCGGAGGACGTCTTCCCCAAGCGCTATGATCTACTGGCGGAGGGATTGCTGACGGCCGCCAAGGGGCAGCTAGGCGAGGCTGGCCTGGAGGAGCTGCTCAGGCGGACGGCGGGGCTTCTGGCCGACGACCTACGCGCCCAGACGGGTCGCGGCGACCTCGGCACGAAAATCGAGACCCTGGTCCAGGCGCAGGCGGCTGAGGGCGAGCTATGTCGCACGGAACAGGCGGAAGACGGCTACTTCGTGCACCGCTACTCGTGTCCCTATTACCGCGTAGCCCGCGTCCACCGCGAGGTCTGCGCTCTCCATCGGCTGGCGCTGAGCGAGGCGCTGGGAGGGGAGGTAGAGATCGTCCACCATCTTCTCCAGGGTGACGGTCGTTGTAGCTTCCTCGTGCGCGAGAGCGTGCCGGCCGTGGTGCCGGTGTCCTAGAGCGACCGGCTGCGCCGCTTCAGGACAGAGCAGCCGCCGTCGGCACCCCGCTTTCCCCCCAAGTGGGGGCGAAACAAGGTGAGGGTCCCAGCAACCCGCCGTTGCCCAGCGGCCCTTACTGCTGCCCTCTCCCGGTTGGGGAGGGAGCTGAAGAAGATCCTTGATGAGGCGTATCCATGACAGACAATCGTTCCGAACTGCCCGCCGTGGGCAAGATTTCGCCGGAGATCTTCGACGAAATCATCCTTCCTCAGCTGGGCGCCCCCTCGGCCAACATTCTGGTCGGCCCCCAGCACGGCGTCGACGTGGGCGTCGTGGACATCGGCGGCGGCCAGGTGATGGCCTTGACCACCGATCCCTTCTTCATCGTGCCCCAGTACGGTTGGGAGCGCGCCGCCTGGTTCGCGGTGCACATTCTGGCCTCTGACGCCGCCACGAGCGGCCTGCGGCCAACCTACATGACAGTCGACCTCAACCTGCCGCGCTCGATCACCCGCGACGACCTGGAGGTCATGTGGTCTACCGTCCACCGCGAGTGCCAGAAGATCGGCATAGCGATAGTCACCGGCCACACGGCCCGCTACGACGGCACGGACTACCCGATGGTTGGCGGCGCCACCGTAATTGCGATAGGTCCCAAAGACAAGTACGTGACCCCCAAAATGGCCCGGGTGGGCGACTCGGTCATCATCACCAAGGGCGCGGCGATCGAGGCCACGGGGCTCTTTGCCGCAACTTTCCCGCAGAAGGTGGCCGAGAAGTACGGCCCTGAGGTGGCGGCGCGGGCGGAGGACATCTTCTGGCAGATGTCGGTGGTCGAAGACGCCCTGACGGCTGCCAGCGTCGGCGTGCGTGACGAGGGCGTGACGGCCATGCACGACGCCACCGAGTGTGGCGTTTGGGGCGGTCTCTACGAGGTAGCCCGAGCCTCCGGCGTGGGACTCCGCGTCTACAAGGAACGCATCATCGTCAAGGACGAGGTGCGCAAGGTCTGCGAGCTCTTCGCCATCGATCCCTACTCTTCGATTAGCGAGGGCACGCTGGTGATGACCTGCCGGCCCCACAAGGCCGAGGCAGTCCTGGCGGCCTTGGCCGCCAAGGACATTGCCGCCAGTGTCGTGGGCGAGGTGCTGCCGGAGAGCGCGGGTCTGGTGTACGTCGAGGGTGGCAGCGAGCGGCCGCTGCGCCATCCCGTGGTTGACCCCTTCTGGGAGGCCTTCAACCGGGCGGTCACCGGCGGGTAGGGGCACGAGGCAGATGCCTGGTGCGAGGAACCGGTTACGGCCCAGTAGGCCAGCAACGCGAATGAATGGTCGCCTATGTGCCCTGCGTAGGGGCGAGGCTCGCCTCGCCCGCCGGCCTGTCCTCTCGGCGCGGCAATAGGGCGACCCAAGGGTCGCCCCTACGGACGCCAGCCGGCCGTGTGCATGAGAGTCCGGGCGCGACAACGAGCGCCAGAATGATCGACTGGCCGTCCCTTGCGATCCAGCTGGATAGGTCGGAGGGGCTTCTTCTATAACACGAGCGGCTATTGTAGCTGCGTTTGACAGTGAGGCTGGCCGTGGCTATAATTCGCCGACCCGTGCAAGCGGGCGGGCGCCTGAGCTAATCCGGACGCCTGCATCCGTGAACGCCGGGTAACGGCAAGCGAGGGCAGCGCAACTGGCGTTTGTCGACATCATTCAAGTTCACAAGTACTTCGGCCGCCTGCACGTGCTCAAGGGGGTCGATCTCTCGATCCAGCAGCGTGAGGTCTTGGTTATCTGCGGCCCCAGCGGCTCGGGTAAGAGCACCCTTTTGCGCTGCATCAACCACCTGGAGACGGTGACCGAGGGCCAGGTGCTGGTGGACGGCGTGGATGTGGCCCATCCCAGGACCGACGTCAATGTGCTGCGGCGGGAGATCGGCATGGTCTTCCAGCAGTTCAACCTGTTTCCGCATCTCTCGGTTGTGGACAACATCACCCTGGCCCCGTTGAGGGTGCGCAAGGAGAGCAAGGCCGAGGCCGAGGCTACCGCGACGCGCCTTCTGGAGCGCATCGGCATCCCTGAGAAGGCTCGGGTTTACCCCGGGCAGCTCTCCGGCGGGCAGCAGCAGCGCGTGGCGATCGCTCGCGCCCTGGCGATGAGCCCCAAGCTCATGTTATTCGACGAGCCCACCTCCGCGCTCGACCCCGAGATGATCAAAGAGGTTCTCGACGTGATGCGCGACCTGGCGCGCGACGGGATGACTATGGTCTGCGTCACGCACGAGATGGGCTTCGCCCGCGAGGTGGCCGACCGGGTGGTGTTCATGGACCAGGGGCAGATCGTGGAAGAGAACAAGCCGGACGCTTTCTTCAGCAACCCGCGCGAAGCGCGCACGCAGCTGTTCCTCAGCAAGATACTCAAGCACTAGGTTACCCGTCTACTAATCACAGGTCACGCGGCCCGCGAAGGGCTGCCAGTATGTGGAGGAGGAAGAGAGACTTTGCGCAAGACCAATCGGGTCTATCTGTTGATCATGTTGGTCGTGGCCCTGGCAATGGTCGTGTCCTGCCAGACGCCTGCCGCCGCGCCCACGGCGGCCCCGACCAAGGCGCCGGCGGCTACCACGGCCCCGGTTGCCACGACGGCCCCCGCTGCGACGACGGCAGCGGCGCCCGCCGCCACCACGGCGCCGGCGGCTAGCGGCCCCACCATCGACCGCATCAAGAAGGCCGGCAAGCTCGTCGTCCTGCAGGATGCCACCTTCAAGCCCATGGAGTTCAAGGACGAGAGCGGCAAGATCGTCGGCTTCGACGTCGACATGGCAAGCGCCTTCGCCAAGTCGCTCGGCGTCACGCTGGAAGTGCAGAACATCAACTGGGACGGCATCTTCGTGGCCCTCACCCAGGGCAAGGGCGACATGATCCTCTCCAGCGTCACGATCACCGACGAGCGCAAGAAGTCGATGAGCTTCTCGCAGCCGTACTATCAGGCTGGTCAGGTCATCGCCATCCCGGCCGGCACCACCAACATCAAGAGCCCCAGCGATCTAGCGGGCAAAGTCGTGGCGGTCCAGATCGACACCACCGGCCAGGAAGCGGCCGAGAAGATCGCGGGCATCAAGGAGCTGCGCAAGTTCGATGGCGGCGCGGAAGTGATGCTGGCGGTCGAGCAGAAGAAGGTCGACGCGGCCGTCTTGGACGTGATGGTCGTCCTCGACTACATCAAGACTCATCCCAACGTCACGGTGACCGACCGCAAGCCGTTTACCACCGAGGACATCGGCGCGGCCTTCCAGAAGGATGCCACCGACCTGGCCAAGGCCTTTGACGCCTTCGTGGCCGCCTCGAAGAAAGACGGCAGCTACGACAAGATCCTGGGCAACTGGGGCCTGG
>JAMCYS010000044.1:8736-50436 GCA_023473795.1 Chloroflexota bacterium
CTTTCGCGCCGGCATCCAGTCCATCTCCAAAGGGCAGATGGAGGCGGCGCGCTCGCTGGGGCTCAATTACTTCCAGGCTATGTCCTACGTCATCGTGCCCCAGGCGGTGCGTTTCGCACTGCCGCCGCTGGGCAACGAATTCATCGCTTTGCTGAAGGACTCCTCGCTCGTCGCCATCATCGGCATCAGCGATTTGATGCGCGTGGGTCGCGAGATCAACGGCCGCACCCTGCGCTCGATCGAAGTCTTCGGCTACGTTTCCATCATCTATCTTCTGATGACGATGCCCCTCTCGCAGGGAGTCGCCTGGCTGGAGCGGCACTTCAAGCGCCCCTAGTTTCCCCACGCCCGCACCTGGCCAGATGACCAGGCTCAATCCCCGTCCCCCGTCCAGGTGAAGTCTAACCATTTGCCCAGACCTAGCCGGCTTCCTTCGGCGCATAATTGTCAGTGAGGGGCATAGCACGGTCCGGCCAGGCAGTGGCCGAGGAGCGGCCCCGCGGAGATCTCTAGTGTGGCGCATCGGCCGTATCTTTCGCCTGGAGGCAGGCCTGCGACTCGGCTCGGCCGTGCGGGTAGGCGAGCGCGAGTTGGAGCCTATCGCCTTCCGTCTGGCAGCTCAGTGGCGGGCCCCTAGGGCCGCCATCGCTGGCGGCTACACCTGGCTCTACCCCGTGGCCGTCCGAGTCAGGGAGGGCCAGACCGCCAGCACGCTCCTCATCCCCGACATAACTAGATTGACTCTCCTTGCCTGCGCTATCCTTACAGTTCTGTTTAGGCGGCAGGATGCCATCGTCAGAGGAGGACGACAATGAGCGAACAGCCCAGCGACAGCAATCCTAGCTACGAGGCGACGGCCGAGAAGTACGTGGAGACTATTGCGAGCGCGATGAACGTGGATAAGGCGTTTGGCCCAGCGCGCGTGATAGGCGAATTCACCGTCATCCCCGTGGCCGAGGTGGCCGGCGGCCTGGGGGGCGGTTTCGGCACCGGCCGCGATCAGACCGGGGCCGCGGGCGGCGGCAGTGGTGGGGGCGGCGGCGTGGCCGTGCGACCCATCGCCGCCCTGGTAGTGGGCCCCGAAGGCGTGCGCGTGCAACCTGTTTTCGATCTGACACGGATAGGGCTGGCCGCCTTGACGACGGTCGCCTTTGGCCTGGCCTGGACGCTGCGACTCCGCCAGGGGCTGGCGGTAGCTGAGAAAGCGCGGACCGATCCGGGCAAGGCTCTGAAGGGTATTCGCCGGGCCTTGCGCTAGGCCGAGCCAACAATGGGGGAGGTGGGCGAGACTATGGAGACAGGGACAGAGAGGCGCCTGCACCGCAGCCAGCGCGATAAGATGATCGCCGGCGTCTGCGGGGGCCTGGGCGACTTCTTCGAGATAGATCCGGTGATCTTCCGGGTAGCGTTCGTGCTGCTGGCTTTCTTCGGCGGCAGCGGCCTGGTCATCTATCTGGTGCTTGCCTTGCTGATGCCGCCCGAGGGCAGGGAAGCCGCTCCGGCGGGTGCCGTGCTGCATGAGAACGCCAATGACTTGGCCGAGTCGGCGCGCCAGTTCGGCTCCGACCTGGGAGGTTACAGTTCGGCCCACGTCACTCCCGCGGAACAGACGCGCCGGGCCCGCAACCGGCAAGTGGGCGGTCTGATCCTGGTGGGGTTGGGAGTGCTCTTTCTGTTGACGAACTTGAATCTGTTCTGGTGGCTCAACTGGGACCGCTTGTGGCCGGCGATTCTGATCGTCCTCGGCGCGGCTATCCTTATTGGCCAGTCGAGGAGGCAATAGATGGACCAGCAACCGACAGAATACCAGCGGCCACGCCGACGCGGCCCTTCGATCGTCGGCCCGCTCATCCTGATCGTTCTAGGAGTGGTCTTCCTATTGAACACGCTGGAGGTGCTGCCCTGGAACGTGTGGGAGTCGCTGTGGCGACTGTGGCCGCTAGTGCTGGTTCTGATCGGGCTGGAGCTGCTGCTGGGCCGGGGCAACCCCTGGCTCAGCGGTTTGATCGCCGTTTTCGTCATCGGCGCCGCCGCTGTCTTGATTCTGCTTACCGGCGTGCTCGGCATCGCCTACACAGCTACTGGACCTATTAGCATCAATGGCCAGGCGAAGCCGGTGGTCCTGCAAACCAGCGAGATTGGCGTGCCGCTGGAGGGGGCTCGCCAGGCCAGCGTCACCATCAAGTTCGGTGCCGGTCGCCTCGACGTGGGCGCGCTGCCCGGGGACACGGGCAACCTGGTCGAGGGCAGTCTGACTGGCGCCGTCGGCCGGGGAAAGGTGTCGCCAATCGTTTCACGCCAGGGCGACCGCGCGGACGTGACCATTCAGGGGCCCGAGGGCGGGGTGGTAGTCATCCCGACGACCAGTGGCGGCAACCTGCAGCTGAGGCTCAACTCCGGGCTGCCACTTGATCTGCGGCTGCAGGGTGGCGCGACCACGGCCGACCTGGACCTCCGGCAGTTGCAGGTGCGCAATCTCCACGTGGAGCTGGGCGCCAGCACGATCCGGGTGCAGCTGCCCGAGACCGCCGGCACCACTCAGGCGCAGTTCAAGAGCGGCATGGCGACGTTGAATATCGAGGTGCCCTCGAAGGTCGCGGCGCGGATCACTTCGCGGGGTGGCCTCTCCAGCTTCAAGATCGACGAGCGGCGCTTTCCCAAACAGGGCAATTACTACGTCTCGCCCGGCTACGATACCGCCCAGAACAAGGTCGAGATCGACATCGACGCCGGCCTGGCGAGCGTGACCGTGCAGTAGCGAACAGTCTGGCCACTTTCCCTACCCAGCGAGCCCCCGGACCAGCCTCCGGGGGCTCGTCTGCTAGCTAGGCCAAAGCTCGGAAACGAACGTCCCTGCCAGAATCAACCCCGCCCCGGCAAGGCCGCGACTGGAGAGGGTCTCGCCCAGCCAGAGGAAGGCGAAGAGGGCCGCGAAAACCGGCTCCATGGTGAAGATGATGGCCGTGTGCGTGGGAGAGGTGAGCCGCTGGGCCAGGGTTTGGATGAAGAAGACGAGGCCGGTGGCTATCGCCCCCAGGAAGACCACGTTGGCCCAGACGGCGGCCGAGGCGGCGAGGGCGGGCCGGTCCAAAAGCAAGGCCAGGGGCCAGGTGGCCAGCGCCACGAAACCGACCTGAATCACCGCGAGGGCGACCGCGTCGAGTCGCGGGGCGTACTTGCCGACTACGGTGATGTGCAGGGCGAAGCAGAGGGCGCACAGCAGCACGAGCAAGTCCCCCTGGCTGAGGCCCAGGTCGGCCTTGAGCGTCAGCAGGCCCATGCCGGCGGCAGCCAGGCCGACGCCCAGCAACGCGCCCGGGCCGGGCCGGTGCCGCAACAGGGCGAAGGCGAAAAAGGGCACCAGGACGGTGGAAAGGCCGGTGATGAAGGCGGCGATGGAGGCTCCCGTCGTCCGCAGGCCGAACGTCTGGGTGACGAAGCCGCCCCAGAGGAAAAGGCCAATCAGCGCGCCGGCCGCGTACTCTTGCCGGGTGGCTCGCAGCAGGCGTTTGGGAAAGAGCAGCGCCAGGACGACGAAACCGATGCTGAAGCGCAGGGCGATGAAGGTGAGCGGCGGCAGCACCTCCGTGGCCTGTTTGACCAGCACGAAGGTGGTGCCCCAGATGGCTGTGACCAGCAGGAGCGAGAGGTCGGCGCCTAGCTGGCGGGAGTGCCAAAGGCGCGTCGAGGCCGTCGCGCCCGGGCCCGCCGTCTGCTCGGCTTCTTGACTCATCCGCATACCCCCCGGCCAGCAATGGACCGGCCGGGGTGATTCCCCGGCCGGCTGACCAATTATACAACAACGCCGGGCCGCAGGCCCGGCGAGTCCCCGCTAGCCTTTAGCTCGCAGCAGCAGCCCCCCCAGCATGCCGCCGACGGCGGTGAGGTCCTCTGTGGGCAGGTAATGGCCGGCCGCGGCGTCGAAGAGGATCTGGGCGGCGGCGGGCATCTCCTCGTCGCCCAACCAGAGCAAAACCGCCAGGGCCAGACGGGGCAGCGGCCGGAAGGAGAAGCTGGCATCGCCGAAGCGTAGGACGTGGCCATCCAGCGACCTGGCGACCCGCACGAAGGCTTCTTTGTCCTGGCCGAAGACCCGCGCCAGTTCGCGCGGTGCGCGGCCCTCGAAGGCAGCCTCGTACAGGCGCCCGCCGGGCATGTAGCGGAAAGCTACCCACTCGCCGGCCAGGGGCGAACCGTCGGCCTGGAGCAAGTGGTGAAGGAGCAGTATCTGCGTTACCAGAGAGGGTTTCTTCTCGACGCCCACCTCGGCGATAGTCAGATCAGGGAACGAAACCTGGTAGCGGCGGCCGAAGAGGGTAATCGTCGCCACGCCAGCGCCCTCGCCCTTGGCCGCGAAGTCGACGCCTGCCAGCGTGGCGGCCCGCGCCGGGTCCAGGGACCGCGCCTCGCGGCAGGCCTTGTCGTAAGATGCCTGGTAGGTTTCGCGGGGCGGCGGCAGAAACCTTGTGTCCATCTCTCTGCCCCTCAACGCACCCGGCTGATGCCGGCTACAACGGCGATGACTACGAAAAGCATCAGCCAGATGTCGCGGCCGGCGGCCTCCGCCACCAAGCCAAGCCGGTCGCTGCCGGCCGCCAGCAGCGACAGCAACGCCAAGCCGTACTTACCCAGGATCGCGCCCACGACGATACAGAAGCCGGCGGCGAGCTGCAAATTGGGGCCGCGCTTGCGGTTGGCAGTCCATCTTATCACCTCGCCAATGCCCAGCCCGTAGAGAGGCGAGAGCCAGAGCGAGAACGCCCCGACGACGCCGAAGAAGAGGATGCCGCCCAGCACGGCTGCCACCAGGCCCACGAGCGTCACCCAAGCGAGGCGCGCGACGCTGACCTCATAGATCGGCAGGCGCCGGATGTTGGCGCACTCGCGGCAGCGCAGCCCCACCGGCGTTTGCACCAGGCAGTCTATGCAGAAGGGCCGCTCGCACTTGCCGCAACGCAGCAGCGTCGTCCGGTCGGGGTGAATGGTGCAGTGCAGTTCTTCGGAGCTCACTGGGCCTCCCGTAGGCGTGCCTCGGCCAGCTGCAGTGCCGACACGGAGGCTGTATCTATCACCAACTCATTGCGGCGCAGCCGCGCCAGCACGGTCGCGAAGTCTAGCAGCAGCACTTCGATGTCCTCCGCCGGATCCAAGTCCTGCTCGCCCGCCCTGGTCAGCCCCTGGCACAGGAACAGGTGCATGCGGTGCCGCTGGGTAGCAGGAGAGGCGAAAAGCGAACCGAGCGGCTGCCAGCGCTCGGCCACGTAACCGGTCTCCTCACGCAGCTCGCGGGCGGCCGTCTGGGCTGGGGCCTCCCCGGGGGCGATGTAGCCCGCGGGGCACTCCGTAACCACCTGCCCACAGCCATGCTTGTACTGGCGCACGAGCACGACCTGGCGGTCGGCAGTCAGCGGTACCACCATAGCGAAGTCGCTGCGCTCCACCACGTAGTAGCTATCCACGATAGCCCCGTGGCCCGTGCGACAGCGGTCCTCGCGCACCTTCAGCCAGCGGTTCTCCAGGACGTAGCGCGAGCTGAGAACGGTCCAGTTCGCAGGCAATGTAACCTCTGGGCGCCCGCAGGCGCGCCGCCCTTCCCGCGGGGGGAGCGGCCGGGGTTTGAGTGTCGTCGCTCTAGCGCAAGAGCGAGGCGTTGATAATGGCCTGGTCCTCTTCGGCCGTAAGGGTGTACTTGGACTTGCCACCCTTCACCGGCTTGGCGTAGACACGGCTCTCGTTGCGCCCGAAGATGGAATTGAGGACCACGCCATCTCCCTGGTCGTCCAGCAAGGCCAGTGCGAAGCTCTGGTCGCCGCCGGTGTCGCCAAAGGGATTGTAACGGATAATGCCCACCCGGCGCAGGGTCAGCTTCATATCCCCCCGCAGGCCCGCACAGGCCTCCGCCAGGCCGTCGACGCGCGCGCCCAAGTGCTGCACCTCGTCCGCATGCCGGTCCAGGGCCGCAACCAGCGAGAGGTCGTCGACGCCCTTGGTGAGACCCGTGTAGCGGCGTGAGAGCAGGCCCAGGCGGCGGCGAGCGTCGGCCAACCAGTAGAACGCGAGGAGAAGAAGCAGCAGGAGAAGTAGCCAAGCGAAGAGCGCATACTGCGCGAAGGCGTTCTGTAAATCGGACAATTTCTAGATCACCATCCGTTGGTACAGTGTTTCTTGGGTGAGGTCCTGGCAAACCGTGTCACGACAGGACAGAGTCAGCGTGGCCGCGGAAACGCCGAGGCGCAGGGCCTCGTCCACGGGGAAGTCGTTGACGTAACCATAGATGACCGCCGCGGTCAGCGCGTCGCCGGCGCCGGTGGTGTCCACGACCTCAATCTGAATGGCAGGGATGAAGCCGTGGCCCTCGCCGCTGGCGTAGACCAGTCCCTGGGAGCCCAGGGTGATGATGGCGATTCTAACCCCCGCCGCCAGCAACTGCTGGGCGCCGAGCGTCGCCTCAGGAATGCCGGTGATGGGGCAGCCGCAGAGCACGCTCGCCTCGTCGGCGTTGCCGATCACGATGTGGAAATCGTGCAGGTAGCGCTTGACCTTGCGCGCCAGCGCCGTGGCAACGGTGGCCATGCAGACCGGCACGTTGTGCCTCTTAGCCAGAGCCAGCACGGTGCCAATCGTGTTGGTGGAGAGGTTGGCGTCCACAACCACCATCTTGGCCTTCTCGATCAGAGACCGGTGAGCGTAGACGTAGGGAGGGTTCAGAAACTCCAGGCAGGACATCTCGTCGATAGAGACCGAGAGATGACCGTGCTGGTCGAGCACGGCCAGGTAGACGGCGGAGCGGGCGCCCGAGGCAACCCGCACGTTCTCGATGCTCACGCCGGCCGCCGACGTCTCCTCGAGGATTGTGCGCGCGTAGGAGTCGGCGCCGACGACGGATAGCAGGGCGGTTGTTACCCCTAAGCGAGCGAGATTCTCCGCGATGTTGCGACCGGCACCGCCGCAGGCGACCCTCACCAATCCCTGATTGGAGGTGCCCAGGGCTAGGGGCACGCTCGAGCGACCCTTGATGTCGACGCACGCGGCGCCAATCACCAGGACCTCGGGGTCAACTCTGCCTGGCATCGGGTGCTATCTCCGTTTCCGCGACGGGCGGTGCTGCTGGCAGCCCTCACAGGGCTCGCCCTCCTGGCGCTGGGCCTCCGCCGCCGGCACCTGCACGACGCTGCCGTTGGCCAATTCGACCGAGACAGAATCGGCCAGCACGTTGACCCCGACGACGTAACCGTCGCCCTGGGGCGTGCTGACTCTATCGTTGACCTGCGGAAGCTGGCGCTTCTGGGCGCAGTAGAACTCGTTCTCGTAGCCCAGGCAGCAGAGCAGGCGGCCGCAGAGCCCCGAGATCTTCATCGGGTTCAGCGGTAGGTCCTGCTCCTTCGCCATTTTGATGGACACCGTGTTGAAGTCGCTAAGGAAGGCCGCGCAGCAGAGCGGCCGGCCGCAGCGGCCCAAGCCCCCGATCACTTTCGCCTGGTCGCGCACGCCGATCTGGCGCAATTCGATGCGCGTGCGGAAGGTGCTTGCCAGGTCCTTCACCAGCTCGCGAAAATCGACCCGGCCCTCGGCGGTGAAGTAGAAGGTGAGCCTACTGCCGTCGAAGTTGTACTCCGCTCCCACTAGTTTCATCGGCAGATTGTGAGCGGCGACGCGCTGCTGGCACTTAGTGAAAGCCGCCTCTTCCCGTTCCCGGTAGATCTCTAGCTGCTTCAGATCCTGGGGCTCGGCCTTGCGAACCACGGGCTTGAGCGGCTCCGCCAACTCGTTCTCCAGCACTTGGTGGCTGGCGATGACGACCCGGCCCACCTCGAGCCCCCGCACCGTCTCCACGACGACTTGTTCGTTGACCTCCAGCGGCAAGCCCGCGGGTTCGAAGTAGTAGACCTTGCCGGCCGGCTTGAAGCGGACACCGATGACCTCAGGCATACACCATCCGTCCTAGAGAGGCCCGACCGCGGGGCTGGCCAGCAGCAGTGCCTCGAAAGCCAGGCGGGGATTGACGTTCTGCGCCAGTTGAACGCGGGCTGTCTCGATACGGGCCAGATAAGAGCGAACGCGCGACGGCGAACAGCCCGCGGCCTGGGCGCGCAGCTCTGCCATTCGGTCGAGGTTGCCCACCAGATCCGCCGCCTCCGCCTGCACCAGCAGCACGTCGCGCCACCACATCACCCACAATTCCAGAGCCATTTCGACGCTCTGCCGTTGCTTAGAGAAATCCGCTGCCAGCTGCCCGGCCAGTGCCACGCGCTCCCCCGTGCCACCCGAGCCGCCCCGAAGCAAACGTTTCAGCAGCGTCTGGCGCTCCCCCAGCAGGGAGTCGTCGGCCGCGGCGCTGATGGCCCAGCCCGCCCGGCCGCCGGAGAGGCGCGCCAGCAACTCGGCCTTCTCCGGCTCAAGCCCCTGCTGCCGCAGGTGGGTAACGATGGCGGCCGTCGGTACTGGCTGTAGGCGGATCTCCTGGCAGCGGGAGACGACGGTCGGCAGCAGCATATTAGCATCGGCCGCGGTCAGAATCAACACGACCTGCCGTGGCGGTTCCTCCAGGAGCTTGAGAATGCTGTTGGCGGCGTCGGCGGAGAGGGTCTCTGCGTTGAGGACGGTGTAGACTTTATATCGAGCCTCGTAGGGTGACAGTGCGGCCTCGCGGATGACCTCGCGGATGGCGTCTATACCCAGGTTCTTCTTGTTCTTGCTGCCCCGTTTGCCCTCTCGCTCCTCATGGGCGTCCTGCCCGCCGCCGTCTTCGCTCCCGTTCTCGGCGGGCCGCAGTTGCAGCACGCGCACGTCGGGATGGTTGCCGGTGTCGACGAGGCGGCAACTGCGGCACTGCCGACAAGGCGGCTCTGGGTTAGCGCAGTTGAGAGCCTGGGCCAAGCGATAAGCCAAGGTCGTCTTGCCAACGCTGGCGGGGCCGGTGAGAAGGTAGGCGTGGGCGAGATGACCGCGCCGCAGGCTAAGGCTAAGGCGTTGGGTCGCTTGTTCGTGGCCGACGAGGTCCCACATCAGGGGCCGTATCCTGGGCTAGCTACTGAGGCGGCAGAGTGATCTGGTCGATTTCGATCAGTTCCTCGCTCTGCTGGCGGGACGCCTCCCGCTGCTTCAGCCAGTAATCGGCGCCCGCGTAGCCTGCCGCCAGGCCGAAGGCAAGGCCCAACAGAAAGCGGAACATCGTCTTCCTCCGTACTCTGCCGCGCCTGGTCCGCATCATCCGGCCGGCGGGATGGAGGCATTATAAGCCGTCCCTGCCCGTCTAGGCAAATCGTGACCTGGCCTGGTCTTGAAGCCTGGAGGTGACTACTCGGGCGACGGCTGGCATACCGCGTTGGCCCACATTGAGTCTGCCTGCCTTAGCCGGACCACTTGTGTCGACACTGGAGCTCGCCGAATTGGCCCCACCGGGCCATCGACGCCGTTGTTCGCCTGGCGTGGCGGCGGTACAATTTCGGTCTGGCAGTATCCGAGTACAGGAGAGGTCCGGAGTGAAGTACCGTGAACTGCACCCCTGGCGCGTCTCGGCGGGCGAGGCCGTCCGGATTCAAGAGCAGCTGTGCGGTCAGGTGCGCACCGAAGGGGAACCGGCGAACGTGCGTCTGGTGCTGGGCGTGGACATGGGCCTGCGCGGCCAGATGATGCGGGCGGCGGCCGTGGCGCTCGACTATCCCGACCTGCGGGTGGTGGCGCAGAGCCTGGTCGAACGCCCGCTTGAGTTCCCCTACGTGCCGGGTCTGCTGTCCTTTCGCGAGGCGCCGGCCATACTGGAGGCGCTGGCCGGGCTTGACGTCGAGCCCGATCTGGTCTTCGTCGACGGGCAGGGCATCGCCCACCCCCGCCGCCTGGGCATCGCGGCGCACCTGGGCCTGCTATTGGAGCGGCCAACCATTGGCGTGGCCAAGAGCATCCTGACCGGCCGGCACGCCGAACTGAGCCCGGCGGTCGGCGACCGCGCGCCGCTAGTTTTGGGCGACGAGGTTCTGGGCTATGCCCTGCGCACGCGGGCGGGCGTAAAGCCGGTCTACGTCTCGGTGGGAAATCTTATCTCACCCGACGCCGCCGTGGAGTGGACGCTGCGTTGCTGCCGGGGCTACCGCCTACCGGAACCAACGCGCCGCGCCCATCAGGCAGCCAGCGGCTAGACCAGGGTCTCGCTCCCAGCGCGCCTGCCGCGGGGCGAACCCTGCTCCCGGCTACTACTTGCCGCGGGCAGGGAAGTTGGCCAGCACTTCTGGCGAAAGCAGCTCGTTTATCCAATCCTCGCAGCGATGGGCGCAGACGCTCTCCAGAGCGCCCGTGTGCACGTCCTCACCCCAGCGCACGGCGGAGCAGTAACCCTCCTCGATTTCGCCGGGGCAGCAGTTGTCGTGGTAATATTGGATTGCCTGCAGGAGGAAACGAAGATCGCGCCGTGTTACTTTGACGTCGGCGGTGGGTTGCTCGCCCTCCACTTCGTCGGGATACAGGTGCTTCTCGATCAGTTCTTGTTGCTTCTGGCTAAACGGCATCTCGCTCTCTCACCCCCTAGTCGGGATTATAGCACAGAGATTCCGTCCGATTCGGAGGTTGTATGACTGTGGCCGAACCTGTCTATGGTAAAGTGATGGTGATAGTGGCCCACCCGGATGACGCCGAGTTCGGCGTGGCCGGCACGGCGGGCAAATGGAGCCGCGTTGGCACACAATTCGTTTACGTTATCTGCACCGACGGCAGCAAGGGCACCGACGACCCTGAGCTGACGCCCGATATTCTGGTGCCCCTGCGGCAGAAGGAGCAGCGCGCGGCCGCAGCCGTCCTCGGCGTCCACGAGGTCGTCTTTCTCGGCCACGAAGACGGGACGCTGTACCCCACGCTGGAGCTGCGGCGCGACATCTCGCGGCAGATCCGGATTCATCAACCGGACGTCGTCTTCTGCCCCGACCCGACCACCCGCTACTCGCGCGGCGAGTACATCAACCACCCCGACCACCGTGCCGCGGGCGAGGCGGCGCTAAACGCCGTCTTCCCCGATGCCCGTAACCGCTGGATGTATCCCGAGCTGCTGGCCGAAGGCCTGCCGCCTTTCGCCGTCCGCGAAGTCTACCTGATGCAATCTCTGGCGCCCACGGTCTGGGTGGACATCGGCGATACCATCGACTTGAAGCTGCGGGCGCTGGCGGAGCACAAGAGCCAGGTCGACGCCACGCAGCCGGGGGCGGCCGATATGGTGCGCGGCTGGGCACGCCTCAACGCCGAGGGCCAGAGCATGACCTACGCGGAGGTCTTCAAGCGCATCGTGCTGCGCTAGAGCGGCGGCGCGAACGTCACGAGAGGTGCCCCACCCCTTCCCCGCATGCGAGGAGGGAAAGGACCTACCCCCTTACTAGCGTGGCCAGGCGCTCGCACAGGCGAGCGGCGCGTTCCTCGGCCGCGCCCAACCGCTCGCGCTCCTTTGCCACCACTGTGGCCGGCGCCTTGCTGGTGAACGACTCGTTGGCCAGCCGGCCGCGCAGCGAGGCCATTTGGCCTTCCAGGGTCTCGATCTCAGCCCGCAGCCGGCCGCGCTCCTGTTCGAGATCGACCAGACCTGCCAGAGGCAGGTAGGTCTCCACCGGACCCACGATCACCGCCACGGCCTGCTCGGGTTTGGCGGGCAGTTCCTGCTCCAGGCGCAGGGGCCGCGCCCGGGCCAGAGTCTCCAGCGCGGCCCGGCGCTCGTGCAGCACGTCGTAGAACGGGCCAGCCTGGACGATCGCCTCCACCCAGCGCCCGGCCTCCACGCCATACTCCATCCGCGCGTTGCGAATGCCGCGCACCGTGCCGATCAGGGTCTCGGTCGCCGCCTCCGCCTCCTCGTCTTCGGGCCCGGCGCTCGGCCAGGGCTGGACGATGAGTGCCGGCGGCCCGGACTCTCCCGCGGCGGTCGTGGCCAGCTGTCTGACGCCCGCGGGCCGCACGGCCAGTCCGCCGGCCTTCACCATCAGATGCTGCCAAATCTCCTCGGTGACGAAAGGCATGAAGGGATGCAGCAGGCGCAGGCCGCGCTCGAACACGTCCACCAGCACCGGCAGCGGCGAGGGCTCGCCCGGCCGGGGCTGGCGCAGCCGGATCTTGGCCAGTTCGATGTACCAGTCGCAGAACTCGCCCCAGAGGAAGTCGTAGACCAGGCGGCCGGCCTCACCGAACTGGAAGTCGGCGAAGAGGCGATCCACCTCCTTCACCAGGCGGTTGGCGCGGCTGAGAATCCAGCGGTCCTCCAGGCCAAGCGTCTCCGAGGCGCCGATGGGTGCCAGCGGCGCCTCGCTCTTGCTCATCTCGCCGAGGATGAAGCGCGCCGCGTTCCAGATCTTGTTGGCGAAGTTGCGCCCGCCTTCCAGTTTCTCCTGCGAGAGGCGCATGTCGTTGCCCGGGGTAGTGCCGGTGGCCAGGGTGAAGCGCAGCGCGTCGGTGCCGTAGCGGGCCATCACCTCCAGTGGGTTGATCACGTTGCCCTTCATCTTGCTCATCTTCTCGCCGTTCTCATCGCGGATGAGCCCGTGCAGGTACACGGTGTGGAAGGGTATCTCACCCGTGTTCTCCAGGCCCAGCATTATCATGCGGGCCACCCAGAAGAACAGAATGTCGTAGCCGGTCTCCATCACGGAGGTCGGGTAGAAGTACTTGAGGTCCTCCGTGTCCTCCGGCCAGCCCAGGGTCGAGTGCGGCCAGAGCCCCGAGCTGAACCAGGTATCCAGCACGTCGGGGTCCTGGATGAGATTCGTGCTGCCGCACTGGGGGCACTCGCTGGGGTCCTCCATAGGGTCCGCGAGCGGGGGCACGACGATCTCCTCGCAGTCCTGGCAGTACCATACCGGGATGCGATGGCCCCACCACAGCTGGCGGCTGACGCACCAGTCGCGGATGTTGTCCATCCAGTTGAGGTAGACTTTGGCGAAACGGTCGGGCACGATGCGGATGCGCCCGTCGGTCACGGCCTCGCTGGCCGGTCTGGCCAGGGGCTTGATGTCCACGTACCATTGCTTGGAGACGAGCGGCTCGACCACCGTCTTGCAGCGGTCGCAGTGGCCTACCGAATGGTCGTAGGGCTCCGTGCGCACCAGCGGCCCCTCGCGCTCCAGCTCCGCAACCAGGTTCCGGCGGGCCACGTAGCGGTCCTGCCCGGCGTAGGGGCCGGCGTTCTCGTTTAGCGTGGCGTCGAGGTTCATGATGTTGACCGTGGGCAGGTTGTGCCGCTGCCCGATCTCGAAGTCGGTGGGGTCGTGGCCGGGGGTCACTTTCGCCGCGCCGGTGCCGAAGGCGATATCCACCGCCGGGTCGGCGATGATCGGAATAATGCGGCCGATCACCGGCAGTTGGGCGTGCTTGCCCACCAGGCCCGTGTAGCGCTCGTCGTGCGGGTTCACGGCCACGGCGGTATCGCCCAGGATGGTCTCCGGGCGTGTGGTGGCCACGGTGATGTAGGTTTGACCAGCGCCGTCGGCGTCGACAATCGGGTAGCGCACGTGCCAGAGGTGGCCGTGCACTTCTTGGTGGTCCACCTCCAGGTCGGAGAGGACGGTGGCGCAGCGCGGGCACCAGTTGACGATGCGTTCGCCCCGATAGAGCAGCCCCTTGTGGTAGAGGCGCACGAAGGTCGTGCGCACGGCCCGGCTCGGCCCGGGGTCGAGCGTAAAGCGCTCCCGCGACCAGTCGGCGGAAGCGCCGAGCCGGCGGTGCTGGTCCGCGATATTGCGGGCATATTTCTTGGTCCACTCCCACATGCGGCCCAGGAACGCCTCGCGCCCAATACCCAGCCGCGAGACGCCCTCCGAGGCCAGCAATCGCTCCACCACCACCTGGGCGGCGATGCCGCTGTGGTCCTCGCCGGGCAGCCACAGCGTAGGCTCGCCGCGCATGCGGTGCCAGCGGATCATCAGATCTTCCAGCGCCGCGGTGAGGGCGTGGCCAAGGTGCAGGTCGCCCGTGACGTTGGGCGGCGGCATTATTATGGTGAATGGCTGCTTGGTCCAGTCGATCACGGGCCTGAAGAAACCATTCTCGTCCCAGAACTGGTAGAGGCGGTCCTCCACCTCCTGGGGGGAGAAGGCCTTGGCCATCTCGGGCGTTGCCATAGCGAACCTCCCAACAAAAGCCCCTCTCGCCACAAGGACGAAAGGGGCCTTTCGTGGTACCACCTTGATTCAGTCGCGCGCCAGGGGCGCAGCGACCCTCGGGGCGGCTGTAACGGGCCGTGCCCGGAAGACCCTACTCAGTTCGGGCCCCCGACTCCCGAGCGACTTTCGGCGACTCGCACCGCGGAAGGCTCACACCCGCTGGCCTTCCTTCTCTGCCGGCCGTGCCTCGCCTACTCCTCTCGTTCAGCGTCTTAGTGGTGCCAATCGTAGCAGATAGCGTGCCCGCAATCAAGAGTAGGCCAGCAGACGTTTGCCCGGGCCAAGCCGCGGCTTGGCGGGCTCGGACGTGGCACGGGGCGTGCGGTGAGTCGGCTTGACCGTCGCCGCGCCGGCTGCGGCCGGCAATCGGAGCACAGCGGGAGGAGCGGCAAGGTATGGCCGACAGGGTCTGCACGCACTTAGACCAAATTCGGGATGTGACGCCCAGCGCTCAGGGTTGTGAGGACTGCCTCAAGACGGGGGACAGCTGGATGCACCTGCGCATCTGCCTCACCTGCGGCCACGTGGGCTGCTGTGATGAGTCCAAGAACAAACACGCCCGCAAGCACTATCACGCCACTGGCCATCCCGTCATCCAGTCCTTCGAGCCGGGGGAGGACTGGCTCTGGTGTTTCGCCGACCAGGTGCCGCTGAAGCCGCCCGCTCATCCGCGCAAGCGCTAGGTTAGGGTCGGATATCCCGAGTCATCTTATTGCCCCACCGCAGGCACGTTAGCCGGCCGGAGGAGCGGGGCTTGGCACGGGCGTTGCACTCCAGGCAGGCTCGGCGCGCCCGAGTATGGGCCGGCGCAGCGGCGCCTTGGCGGCGGCGCGTCGGAAGAGCATGATCAAACTACAGGAGGGGGGAACCGGTAGTGCAAGCGGAAACGATACGCCGCCTCAGCACAGGGGAACTGATCGCCCGCCTGGTGGATAACGTCTCAGGCATTTTCGACCACGAGATCGCGCTGGCCAAAGAGGAAGCCCGGCAGGATGCCCGCCAAGCCATCGTCGGCGGTGCTGCCCTGGCCATCGGCGGGATCTTACTGTACACGGTAGTGCCTGCGGTTATCACCGCCATCGTTCTAGCGATCTGGCCCACGCTCAATCCGGTCTGGATTGCGCTCATCGTGGCCGCGTTCTTCTTGGTGGTCGGCGCCATAGTGGCGATCTATGGCTGGATGAACGTGAAGATGCAACCGCTGGAGCAGACACGCGATACTCTTAAGGAGGATGTAGAATGGGCCAAACGCCAGACAACATCGCCGAAGAGATAGCCGACCTGCGGCAGGAGACATCGGTGATCGTGGACGAGCTGCGCCACCGAGCTAACCTGGGCTACGTGGCCCGGGGCGTGGGCGGCAGGGTCGGCGAGCGGGCCGAGACAATGGCCAGCGACCTCAGTCGCCGCGCCGAGATGCTGGCGGGGGAGGTCGGCGACTCTTTGCCGGAGCCGGTGCGACGCAACTCGTCGATCTTCGGCGGGGCGCTCTTGGGCGTGCTGGCGGCGCTCGGCCTCTTCACTTTCACCAGTATCCGGGAGGCCCGAGAGTCGAGTCTGTCCGACAAGATCGGCGATAGGCTATTCGATTCTGCCGATCTTGCCCGCGAGCAGGCCGCGCGGCTAAGCAAGAACGTGCGCGGCGCCATGCGGCAAGCGCAAACCACGCGCGGCGTGCGCGTGAGCGTAGCGAAGGAGAACGACGGGATGCTGAAGCGACTACTCTGGATAGGCCTGGTCAGCGTGATGGGCGCCCTGGGAGCCATGCTGTTCCAGCGGATGACCGCGGCAGCCTGGCGCCGAACTATGCACGAGGAGCCGCCCAAGAAGTCAGTTTGAGCTGTCCTTGCCAGACATCAACCGCCCGGCGTGCTGCCGGGCGGTCTTTCTTGGGTCCATGGCCAGGCCCCCCGAGTCCTGCCCGACACGGGCGCATCTTTGGAGTGCGCAGGCTTGCCCCCCCTGTCGGGGACAAAGCCTGCGCTTTCGCGGGCGGCGGCTCGCCGCCGCCCCATCAGACTGTTCTCGAAAGCGGCGGCAAGCCGCCTCACTCCAAAACGAGGCGCCGCCGGTCGCCGCCACAAGGAATGCCCATCTTCACCAGTAATTCTGGCCCGCGCTGGTCAGTACCAATGTCCTCCTCATTACTCCTGTCACATCCAGCTCCGCGGCGGTGTTCTATAATCGCTAACGGAACCTGGAGGAGAAGACTTGGAGGCGTCGCTATTGCTCACCCCGTCTGATGCCCTGCTACTCGAGGGCCTGGCAAAGGGCGATGAAGCCTCGTTCGACGCGCTCTTCCTGCGTTACTATCCGCGGGTCTACGGTGTCGCCTTTCGCTTCCTGGGCGACCGCGATGAGGCCGAGGACGTGGCGCAGGAGGTCTTCCTCAAGCTGCACGGGCGGCACTTCAGGCCGAGGGAGCAGCAGCTGGCAGGCTGGCTGTATCGGGTAGGCCTCAACCTCTGCCGCAACCGGGAGCGAGGCAGCTCGCGCCGGCAGCGGCGAGAGGAGACGGCGACGACGGAGGCCAGACTGCTCGGCCAGGACCTGGAGCCAGACCCAGCCGGGGAGGCGGTCCGCGCCGAGGAACGGGCCCTGGTGCGCCGGGCTCTGGCCGAGTTGCCCGAGCGCTCGCGGCATATCCTGCTGCTGCGCCAATCTGGCCTTTCCTACGCCGAGGTTGCCGCGGTAATGGGGATTGCACCCGGTTCCGTGGGCACGCTCCTGGCGAGGGCCGAGGAGCGGTTTCGCGAGCGCTACCTGGCGCTGAGTCGCGAGGAGGACTGAACATGGAGTGTTTGGACGCGGGGAGTCTGCGCGCCTACCTGGACGAGGAACTGGCGCCTGGCCAAAGGGCGGCAGCGGCCGCCCACCTGGATCAGTGCCCCGCGTGCCGGCAGGAGCTGGCGCAGCTGGCGGCTCAGCGGGAGGCGGCGGGCACGGCGCTGGCCGCGCTTGCCCCAGGCGAGGGCGAGGCGTCCCCGCCGGTCGTCGCCTTGCGGGCCTGGCGCCAGCGCCGGGCCGCGCGCACTGGGCTTTGGCAGAGAATGCAGGGAGGTGTTACCGCGATGAGCGAGGGTTCTTGGTGGCGCAGCTGGCGGTCCGCCGCGGCGGCGCTGGCTCTGGTGGTGATCGTCGCCGGTGTGGTTTTGACGCCGGCCGGCACGGTGCTGGGCGATTGGCTCTCCGTCTTCCGGGCGGAGAAGTTTGCCCCGGTGACAATCGATCCATCCAAGATGGACACGGCGAACGCGCCCAAGCTCGACCCGTCCCAGATGGGCGAGTTCAAGGTCAAGGTGGAGCCGCAGCACAAGCAGGTGGCGGACCTGGGCGCCGCGCAGGGGACGGTTGATTTCAAGTTGCGCAGCCTCAAATCCGTGCCCGCGGGGCTGGCCGCCCAGCCGGGAGTTTTCACGAATACGACCGGCGACTTGACCTACGTGTTCGACCTGGCCAAGACGAAGGCGGCGTTGGCGGCGCAGGGCATCAACGTGCAGTTGCCGGCCGACCTCGACGGCGCCACCGTGCGCGTCTACGTGCCGGCGTCGGTGCAGCTGCTGTACAAGGGCGGTAGCGGCAGCGAGAGCGGCCTGTTCTTCTACCAGGGGCGCAGCCCCACGCTGGAGCTGCCGGGGGCGCTGGATACGCCGCAGATGCGCGACCTGTTCTTCCAGCTCTCCGGACTGCCGCCCGAGCTGATCGACCAGCTGAAGGCGATGAGCCAGTCGAATACGACCGTGCCGGTGCCGGTGTTGAAGGGTGACTCCTCGCGGACGGTCACGGTGGACGGCACGCAGGGGCTGCTGGTGGACCACAAGCCGACCATGGCCGGCGACAACGCCCCGGCCGGGAGTTACCTGGTTTGGCAGAAGGACGGCGTGGTCTACCTGCTCGGCGGCACGGTCTCCGCGTCCGACCTGCAGGCCGCTGCCAACGCCCTGCAGCCGTAAGCCGCGGCTAGTCTCCCCACGTGGTAGCGAGAAGGCGAGGGTTCCTGCCCTCGCCTTCTCGCTACCGGGACGGCGCGCTGTGCGAAGGCGAGGAACGGAGAGCGGACTGACCCCCTAGCCGGGGGCAGCTTGGTCCGCACTGCGAACGGCACAGCCCCCACGTTTGTAGTGAGGGCTTTAGCCCTTTCCGGCTTCGGCCGAGGCCCCCGCGCTTCGGGTCCGAAGCCCGAGGCTACGCCCCCTGCCGGAGCGCGGCGCGCTGGCGCCACTTTCAACCGGGCCTCGCTCTTGGTCCCCTACTTCACCACGTAAGGCAGGTGTGTCTTGTAGATGTGGTCCGTGGAGATCAGGCGCTGCCAGGCGCAGTAAGGGCCTTCGCCGGCGGAGTTGCGCCCGCGCACGTGCCACTGGTACGCGCCGACGGGCAGGTTGCCCACCGCCCAAGACGCGCTGCTGGACCAGTCTCTCGTCAACGTGCTACTGGGGCCGGAAAGCTCCGCATAGTACTCCGCCGCGACCCCTTGCCAGGTCAGGGTGACGACGGCCGAGGACAAGACCAGGGCGCCGTTGGCGGGGCTCAGCGGCGTCGGTGCTGGCAGCGTGAGGTCGATGCCGGTGTAGTAGTGTCTCAGGATGTCGGCGTAGCCAAGGCCACGGGCGGCCATGCCCTCGGCCCCGCGCTGGCACATGCCTACACCGTGACCGTAGCCGCCGGCGTACGCGGTGACGGAGACTAGCAGTCCCGTGGTTGGGTTGTGCTCGAGAATCATATTGCTGCTGCGCTGCACGGTCGCCCCGACGTCGTTTCGCAGCACTTTGCGCACGTTGTAATCGCCGTTGATTTCCCAGCAGCTACCGGCTGTGTTGACAAACCTCAGAGTCTTGATCTTGCCGGAAACGCCTCTCGCCATTACGCGCAACTCTTGCAGCGTGCCAAACTGATTGGGATCAAATGGTGGCGACGGGTTCGCAGTTGGCAGGTAGGCTCTAATTAGGGCCTCCAGCTGGGCACGCGTCCACGTCACAGTCCAGCGATAGTTGGAGTTTGCTGCGGTCCGGCTTCCGTCGCAAAACGACGGCACCTGGGTGGCGGTGGCCTTCCAGAAGACGGTGGCTAGGTTGCCGTCTGATAGATCAGGATAGCTGCCATCGTCGTAGCAGCGCACGCCGTGCAAGTAAGGGACCTGGCTGCCCGTGTAAACGTTCGCATTGTCTTCGGTGTGCCCGCCGCAGGTGGAAGAGTACATCGCGCTGATAACGCTACCCGCATACGTCGCCACCACCCCGCGAGTGTCGTTTACCGCCTGCCTGGTGCTATCCCACTCCTTCGGGTAACCGTAGTAGATCTGGCAGCTGGTCGAATCACAGAGGCTGACGGCGGCGCCGTCCCACCTGCTGGCCGCGTAGCAGCGCGCCGCTACCGCCTGCGCCTTTAGCGCCTCTAACGGATAGCCCGACGGCATCTCCCCGGGCACGACACCGTAGAGGTACTTCTCCAATGGGTCGGCGAACCAGTTGGGGTCGAGGACGTTCGTGACCTTGACCTTGCCCGCCGTGCTGGAGACTGCGACCTCCAGATAGCCCCGGTAAGTGGCGGCGTAGCCGTAATGGCTGGCATTGGTGACCTGAACGTGCTGGCTATCGTGTTGGGTGGGATCAAGCGGCTGCACCAGCACAGGGCCGGTGTAGGTGCTACCCAGAACGACGTTGTCCCGGAGCACCCGCAGCTTGCCCGAGTTATTGGTATTGGTGATGCTGTAGCCCGCGCCGGCCGCCGCATTACTAGCGATAACTGCGTTGGTCGCTTTATCCACGAGGTCGAACGTGCCATCGGCCGTGACCCAGGCGTCGTCGTGGTCCTGGCTGGCGAAATCGGTCGTGCTGATGGTGACGCGGGTCAGCAGGTTGGAGATGTTGCCCAGGTCGACCACCGCCAGGGCACGTACGGTCTCTAGATCGGCGAGGTTGCTCTCCACCACGATGGGGCCGCCGCAAGCCGCCGAGCAGGCGGTGTCGATCGCCGGTGGGGGTGTCTGGGCCGACGCCGTCTGCAGGGCGCGCACAGTGCCGGCCAGGGCCAGGCCGGCCCCGACCAGGAAGGCTCGCCGCGTCAGCCGCCGCATCTTCCCCTCCCGATCATCCCTTCCCCAAACGCACGCAGCGGCGCTTGCCCGGGGTGCACGTGG
Organism: Chloroflexota bacterium; assembly: GCA_023473795.1. Classification (GTDB taxonomy): domain Bacteria; phylum Chloroflexota; class UBA6077; order FW602-bin22; family JAMCYS01; genus JAMCYS01. The sequence continues at coordinate 29,002 of JAMCYS010000044.1, forward strand.
CCAAGGATACGGTTCGCAAACTAAGGCTGTCAATAGCCCTAATTCTCTAGACAGTAGACCCCTGTCACGGTCCTGGACCTTCCCCCCAGAGACCAAGAGACCAAGCGGGCTTGACAAAATCGTGCCCCATCGTTTAGACTGATCCTTGGCCGTGCTAGATGGGGAGCTAGCGGTGCCCTGTAACCCGCAAACCGCTATAGCGGGGTTGAATTCCCGCCGGAGGCGGTTCGTCCAACGGGACTGCTAGTACCGAGTGGTGTTGAGGATTGGGTCCTGCGCGGCAGAAGTCCATGAACCCCGCCAGGTTCGGAAGAAAGCAACGGTAAATGGAGCCTTCTGGGTGCCGCAGGGTCGCCTGGTCGGAGCCAACCGGGCTGGCAAGCTGGGTGGGCGGCTGTCGATGGTGGGTGCGCGGCCATTAATTGTGCCCTGCTAGGGAGTAAGCGCCTACCCTACCTGCCAACCCCCGAATAACTCTACTAGGAGGTGGGCGATAATTGTCAGAGGCGCCATCGGAACCACTGGGTGACGCCACGGGCCGACACCCCGAGCCAAACGGCTGGCTCACCCTACTTCAGAATCGCGTCGTCCTCATCGGGGTCGCCGCGCTAGTTTTCGTAGCCTGCACGGCCGCTTTCTTCCTCACTCGTAAGACCATTACCGTCGTCGACGGATCCCGCCAAATGACGGTGGAAACCCACGCTACGACAGTTCAGTCCGCTTTGCGCGGGGCACAGATGACACTCGACCCTGCCGATCTGGTGTTCCCTGGCTTGCAGACTCCCCTAGCGAATGGCTTGCGCGTCACCATCGAACGCGCGCGACCCGTCTACCTGGCCGCGGATGGGCAGGATCTGACTATTCGCACTCAAGCCAGCACCGTGGGCGAGACCCTGGCCCAGGCCGGCATCGCCCTGGCGCCCGAGGACCTAGTCCTGGCGCACGGCGAGCGCCTGGGTCTCGACACCTCGCTGGGCTACCTTGCCAGCCCGGTCCGCCTAGCCAGCGTCGGAGCCGCCGCCTTGGCCCGCGCCGTGCCCTCCACGCGCGGAGGGCGCCCCCAGGCGGTCGAGGGCGCGCCGGCGTCGGTCGAACTGACGGTGAAGCGGGCCGTGCCCATCACCGTGCACGACGGTGGGCTGCCAGTTGCCGTCAACACGGCTGCCGACACGGTCGGCGAGGCGCTGCGTGGCGCCGGCATCAACGTCTACCTGGCCGACGTGGTGCGGCCGGCGGTGGAGACGCCGGTCACGGCCAACATGCACGTCTACATCGAGCGTTCTAAGTCGGTGACTATAGCGTCCGACGACACGGACATCGCCCCGCAGGGCAGTTTCGTCACCCGCACTCGCCGTGACTCGTTCGCTCAGTTGCTGGCGGACGAGGGCATCGCGCTGAACGGCCGCGAATCTTTCACCCCGGCCCTCGACAGCGTCATCGCCCACGGCTCTATGATCTCCATTCGTCGGTACCGGCCTTTCCAGGTGGAGGTGGACGGCGGAGTGGTAGCCGGCAAGACGAAGCAAGCCACGGTGCGGGAGGCGCTGGCCGACGTCAAGGTCAACTTGGGGCCGCTCGACAAGATCAACCCCGGCCTGGACGCCCAGCCGCAGGACGACATGGTCATCAAGGTCACGCGCGTGAAAGAGGTCACCGTGGAGGAGGACGAGGCGATCCCCTTCGAGAGCTTCGTGCGACCCAGCGCGGAGATCGAGCTCGACCACACCGGCTATCAGGAGGGCGAGTCGGGCGTACTGCGCCATCAGTACAACGTGACCTATGAGAATGGCCTGCCGGTGAGCAAGGTGGAGACTAAGCAGTGGGTGGCGAAAGAGCCGGTGCCGGAGATCTCGTTCTACGGGACCAAGATCGTGCTGCGCGACCTGGACACGCCCAACGGGGTGGTTAAGTACTGGCGTAAGATAGAGGTTCTGGCGACCTACTACCACAACAGCACCTGCGGCAAGAGCCCCGACGATCCCTACTACGGCATCACCCGCGCTGGCACCCAGACCCACAAGGGCGTCATCGCCGTCGATCCCAACGTTATTCCGCTCTGGGCTAAGGTGTACGTGCCCGGCCTGGGCGTGGCTTCGGCCGAAGACACGGGCGGCGGCATCAAGGGCAGGCACATCGACGTCTACATGCCGGAAGGTGACAGCAGCTGGGGGGTGCGCTACGTGACCGTATACCTGCTCACCCCGGTTCCCAATTCGTACCCAGCGCGCCTGCCCTAGCAGCCAACTTGGTCAAGCCCCTGGGGCCGGCGGCAGCGCCGGCCCTTTCATTTTGGTAGACTGAAAGTAGAATAGATGCCCGGGAGGAAAGGGTGAACGAGAGCGAGAACGGCCACCGGTCTGGCCCAGAGGCCTGGGACACGGTCGACTTCGACGGCCAGCCCGCGGCCCGGGAGAGCGATATCCGGCGGGCCCCGCCGTCGGTGCGCCAGCTGCTGCGCCGCTATGGCTTCAAGCCGCGCAAGAAGTTGGGCCAGAACTTCCTCGTGGAAGAGGATATCCTCGACCGCATCGCCGACGTGGCCGACCTGGTGCCCGGCGACCAGGTGTTGGAGGTTGGTCCGGGCCTGGGCACGCTCACGATGCGCCTGGCCCAGCGGGCCGGCCACGTCTTGGCCGTGGAGCTCGACTCCGACCTGGCCCGCATCGTCGGCGAGACGACCGCCGACTATCCCAACGTCACGGTCGCAAACGAGGACATCCTGCACTTTGCCGTTTGCGCCCACTTCGGCCCGCGCGCCTTCAAGTTGGTGGGCAACCTGCCGTACTATGTCACCTCGCCCATTCTGCGTTACTTTCTGGAGAACCCTTGCCCGCCGTCTCTGCTGGTGTTGATGCTGCAGCGCGAGGTGGCGGAGCGCATTCTCGCCGGGCCGGGCGAAATGAGCTTACTGGCGGTGAGCGTGCAGCTTTATGCCGAACCGCGCCTGGTGCAGCTCGTGGACGCCGGCGCCTTCTTCCCGCCGCCCAAGGTCGACTCGGCCGTGGTTCGCCTCGACCTGCTGCCCCGGCCGGCCGTGGACGTGAATAGCGAGCGTTTCTTCTCCGTCGTCGCGGCGGGCTTCTCCCAGCCGCGTAAGCAGCTGCATAACACCCTCTCGCAGCGCTTCTGGATGCAACCCGGCCAGGCCAGCGAGCTGCTGCACGTGGTGGGCATCGACCCCAAGCGCCGGGCACAGACGCTCAGCCTGGAGGAGTGGGCCGAGCTCACTCGTGTGTTCGAGCGCGCCGGCGTGCTCAAGACGGGCGAGGCCGGCGGGGGAGGCGAACCATCCGCCGGGTAACCTGCCGAGCCTACGCCAAAGTGAACCTTGGCCTCGAGGTCGTCGGTCGCCGTCCAGACGGCTCCCACGACCTCGTCTCCCTCTTCCAGACCATCGACCTGCACGACGAGCTGCGCCTGGAGCCCGCCGGCGAGCTCGCACTCGTCTGCACCGACCCCGGGCTGGCCGGGCCCGACAACCTGGTTTGGCGAGCGGCACGGCTGCTGCGCGAGCGGGCCGGTGGCCGGGATGGAGCCAGGCTGGAGCTGCACAAGGGCATTCCGGTCGCCGCCGGCCTGGGAGGCGGCAGCGCCGACGCGGCGGCGGCGTTGCTGGCGTGCGACCGGCTCTGGCAGACCAGCCTGTCGCCTGGCGACCTGGCCGATCTGGCGGCGACGCTGGGCGCCGACGTGCCCTTCTTTCTGGGGGGCGGCACCGCGCTCGTGGAGGGCCGGGGCGAAATAGTGAGCCCCCTGCCGCCTGCCCCTACGCGCTGGTTGTTGCTGCTTTGTCCGCCACTACATCTAGAACGCAAGACGGCCAGCCTCTACGCCCGCCTCACGCCCGCCCTCTACGACTCGGGCGCCGCCACCAGGTCGGCCGCCGCCGCGGTGGGGCGGGGCCTGTTTCCAGCCGAGACGCTGCTGCGCAACACCTTCGCCCAGGTTGCCGACGCCGCCTTCGTCGACTTGGCGGCCTACCGCGAGCGCCTGGCGGGCGCCGTCGCCGGCCGGCCGGTGCACCTCTCAGGCTCCGGGCCGGCTCTGTTCGTCGTCTACGAGCGGCGAGAGGAGGCGGAAGGCGCTCTTGCCGCCCTGCGTTCTGAAGGGCTTGCCGTCTACCTGACCGCCACCGGTCCCTGGCGCGGCCAGCCGGCGGTGGAGTTCGCTGCCGAGGAGTGATCTATGAAGCGCTTGTATCGCTCGCGTAATGATCGTATGATCGCCGGTGTTGCCGGCGGCATTGCGGAGTACTTCGGCATCGATCCCGTCATCGTGCGCGTGGTCTGGGTGATTCTGCTCCTGCCGGGCGGCCTGCCCGGGTTGATCCCGTACCTGATCTGTTGGGCGGTGATCCCGCAGGCGCCCCGGGAGACCTACTAAAGCGAGAGGAAGTGGAGGCTGAAATGAGCGACACTCTGGCTTCTCTGCGAGAGTACATTGGCGGACTGCCCCTAGTCGATACCCATGAGCACGTGGTGCCGGAGGCTGACCGGCTGGCCGTGCCCCAGGACCTGTTCTCCTGGTTTCCCCACTACGCTTCGTCCGACCTGGTCTCGGCCGGCATGCCCATCCCGGTGCTGGAAGAAGTGCGCAATCCGGCGGTGCCGCTGGAGGAGCGCTGGCGCAAGTTCGCCCCCTACTGGGAGGCGACCCGCAACACCGCCTACTGCCGGGCGCTGCTCATCGCCGCCCGCGATTTGCACGGCGTGGAAGACATCACCGCCGACACCTGGCGCACGCTAAGCGACAAGATCGCCGCTTCCGCGCGGCCGGGCTGGTACCACCACGTGCTGCGCGAGCGGGCCAATATCGCGGTCTCGCTCAACGACACCGACTACATTGCCCGGGAGCGGAGCGACTTCGCGCTCTTCGCCCCCGTGCGCCGGATGGACGACGTCGTCGGCATCCGCTCGCGGGCCGAGCTCAAGCAGTTGGAGCGTGACTACGATACCACAGTGCACAGTCTGGACGATCTGGTCCGTCTAGTCGGGCGTATCGTCGAGCGAGCGGTGGCCGATGGCTACGTGGCCCTCAAGAACGCCATGGCCTACCGCCGGCCCATCAACTACGAGCTCGTCAGCCGCCACGAGGCGGAGCAGATCTTCAACCGACTCCCCAACTACCTCGACGAGTTACGGGCTCGCGTTTACCCGGGCGTCGGACTCGGCTGGGCTGAGGCCAAACCGCTGCAGGACTACCTGGTGCACCAGTTCATTCGCGCCGGCATCGACAACCACCTGCCCATCCAGATTCATACCGGCCTGCAGGAGGGCGACGGCAACCTCCTGGTCCACTCCAACCCGCTTTACCTGGCCAACCTGCTCTGCGAGTATCCCGAGGCCCGCTTCGACATCTTCCACGCCGGCTACCCCTGGACCTCCGAGGTGGCCACGCTGGGCAAGAACTTCCAAAACACCTACGTCGACCTCTGCTGGGTGCACGTCATCTCGCCGGCCGTGTCGGCGCGGGTGCTGGACGAGTGGCTGGAGACGGTGCCGGCCAACAAGATTCTGGCCTTCGGCGGCGACTACCGCTTCGTGGAGGGCGCCTACGCCCATGCGGTGATGGCCCGCGAGGTCGTGGCCAAGGTGCTGGCGGCCAAGGTGGACGAGGGCTACTTCTCCGCGGCCGAGGCCCCTGCTCTGGCGAATCGCCTGCTGCACGACAACGCCTGGGATCTCTTCAAGCTGGCGGAGCGGAAACGCTCCTAGACCTGCCCGGCCTCTTGGTCTATAATTGGGCGGTATGTCTGACTACCGGCGGCGATTCTCGTGCGCTTTCTCTGGCTAGTCCGGCTGCTCGCGGCAGCCGCGGGCGGCTGGACTGCCGTTGTCTGGTTGCTGACCACGGCAGACCCCCAGGATGCCCGGGCTCGCCTGGCCCTGGTGCTGGCGTTGTTGTGCGGTCTCTACGGCCTGGTCGGCCTGCTGGCGACCGCTCTGGCCAGCGTCTGGCCTGTCCTTAGAGGGGCGCGCTCCGCCCGTGTCTATGGCGAGCGCCAGGGCGTGCTCTGGGCCGTCCTGATCGTCACCTTCGTGATGCTGCGTCTGAGCGGCGAGCTCTCGGCGGCCAGCACCGTGGCCGCGCTGGCCGCTTTCGGCTATGCCCAGTGGTCCGCGCTGGGCCGCACGGTATGAGCGAACCAGATTACGCTACCCTGGCCCGCTACTACGACCTGGAACACGGCGCCTTCCAGGATGACTTCGCCCTCTATCTCGGCTTCGCCGCCCGCACCGGCTCGCCGTTGTTGGAGTTCGGTTGCGGCACGGGCCGGCTGCTGCTGGCCCTGGCGGAGGCAGGCTACGATATCACCGGCGTGGACGTTTCGCCGGCCATGCTCGACCTGGCCCGTGCCAAGTTGGCGGGGAGGCCACAGCTGCCGGGCAAAGTCAGCCTGGTGCAGGCCGACGCCCGGGACGTCGTCCTGCCGGATCGCTTCGCCCTCGCCTTCTGGGCCCTCAACTCGTTCATGCACCTGGCGAATCAGGCGGACCAGCTGCGGGCTCTGGAGCGGGCTCACGCCCTGTTGCGTGGCGGCGGGCTGCTGATCCTGGACCTTTTCCTGCCGGAGCCGCAGCTGCTCGCCGAGGCTGATGGGCGCCTGCTGCACGACGCGACCTGGCCCGAGGGGCCCGATGGCCGGCCGGTGGTCAGACTTTCCAGCCGGCGGCTCGACCTGGCCCAGCAGGTAATCGACGTGACCTATTTCTACGATGAGCTCTTGCCGGATGGGCGGAGCCGTCGCTACGTCGCTCCTTTCTCGATGCGCTACCTGTACCGCTTCGAGGCTGAACTGCTGCTGGCGCGGGCCGGCTTTGCCGTCGAGGGTCTGTACGGCTCCTACGAGTTGGACGACTTCGACTCCGGGAGCGAGCGTCTGATCTTCGTGGCTAGAAAGGGGACTTGAATGCCCGTCGTCGGCATTCCGCGCGCGCTGCTCTACTACCAGTACTACCCCATGTGGCGCACCTTCTTCGAGGCGCTGGGCGCCGGGGTGGTCGTCTCCCCGCCCACCACCAAGGGCCTCCTGGCGAGCGGCTCCGCCAAGCTGGTCTCCGAAACCTGCCTGCCCACCAAGACTTACTGCGGCCACGTCCTGGCCCTGCACGGCCACGCCGACCTGGTCTTCGTGCCGGCCATCCGCAGCCTGGAGGAGCAGGTCTACAACTGCTCCAAATTCCTTGGCCTGCCGGACCTGGTGCAGGCCACGCTAAGCGAGCGGCCGGAGGTCTTGACCATAGATATCGACGTGAACCTGGGCCGCGGCTCGGTATTGCACCAGCTCACCAAACTAGGCACTCGCTTCAGCAAGAACCCGCTGCGCCTCAAACGCGCCTGCGACGCCGCCCTGGCCGCGGACACCGCCTACAAGCAACTGATGCTGCGCGAGCGGCTGACGCCCCCGGAGGCCATCGCCCGCACCTACCCCGACGTGCCGCCGGAGCTGGAGATCGACAGCTCGCGCTTCAAGTACGATCTGCGCACGCCGCTGACGGTGGCCGTGGTCGGGCATCCCTACAACATCTACGATGGCTACATCACTCACAATCTCCTCCGGCGACTGCGCGCCTGGGGCCTCACAGTGGTCACGGCGGAGATGGCGAGCGAAGAGGGCCTGGATGCCGGCACGCTGGCCCTGGCCGGCCACCACTACTGGACCTACGAGGACGAGGTGATCGGCGCCGCCGGCCACTACATGAACGGCGGCGTGGACGGCGTGATCGGCGTCGTCTCCTTCGCCTGCGGGCCGGACTCGGTAATGCTCTCGCAGATTCAGCGCGCGGCCAAGCTGCCGGGGGCCAGGCCCTGGCTGGGCATCACCATCGACGAGCACACGGGCGAGGCGGGCCTGGTAACGCGCCTGGAAGCTTTTGTGGACATGCTGGCTCGACGCAAGCGCGGCTTGGGTCGCGCCGCGGCGGCCATGCGGCAAGGGGACAACTAAGATGCGCTACTCCCTTGGTATAGACGTGGGGTCGGTGACGACCAAGATCGCGCTGCTGGACGAAGCGCGGGAGCTGGTAACCAGCGCCTACGCGCGCACGCAAGGCCGGCCGCTGCAGGTGGTGCAGGAGAACCTGCGGCGGATCGCCGCCGAGATGCCGCAGGCCAATGTCGTCGGCGTCGGCACCACCGGCAGCGCCCGCTACCTGGCGGGGGTCATCGTCGGCGCCGATGTGATCAAGAATGAGATCACCGCCCACGCGGTGGCGGCCTCGCACTACGTGCCCGAGGCGCAGACCATCATCGAGATCGGCGGCCAGGACTCCAAGATCATTATCCTGCGCGACGGCATCGTCACCGACTTCGCCATGAATACCGTCTGCGCCGCCGGCACCGGCTCCTTCCTCGACCAGCAGGCGGCCCGCCTCAGCATGAAGATCGACGAGTTTGGCCCGCGGGCGCTCCACTCCCAGACGCCCGTGCGCATTGCCGGCCGCTGCACCGTGTTCGCGGAGTCGGACATGATCCACAAGCAGCAGATGGGCCACCAGGTGGAGGACATTCTGTATGGCCTCTGCCAGGCTCTGGCGCGCAACTACCTGAACAACCTGGGCCTGGGCAAAGAGGTGCTGCCGCCCATCGTCTTCCAGGGTGGTGTGGCCGCCAACAGGGGCATGGTGCGTGCCTTCGAGGAAGAACTGAAGATGCCGATCATCGTGGCCCCGCACAACCACATCATGGGCGCCATCGGCGCCGCCCTGCTGGCCCACGAGCACGCCGAAGTAACCGGCGAGCCGACGAAGTTCAAGGGCTTCGGCGTGAGCGAGCAGGAGTACCTGACCTCGTCGTTCGAGTGCAAGGGCTGCTCGAACCTCTGCGAGATCGTGCAGATCAAGATGCAGCGCGAAGTGCTCGCCCGCTGGGGCGGCCGCTGCGGCAAGTGGGATATGTAGGGTTTACTGGATATGCAATAGCGGCACGGCCTCGCGCCAGAGGCGATCGAGGGCGTAGTAGTTCCGCTCCTCCTGCCCGAAGATGTGCAGCACCACGTCGCCGTAATCCAGCAAGACCCAGCCGGAGTCGCCCGCGCCCTCCACGTGGAAGGGACGAGTACTCTCCTTCTCCAGAACGTCCTGCACCTCCTCGGAGAGGGCCCGGATGTGGCGCTCGCTGGTGCCGCTGCAAAAGACGAAATAATCCGCCACGTAGGCGGCGGGTCGCATGTCTAGAAGTAAGATATCCTCGGCCTTGCGGTCGGCCAAGAGGTCGGCTATCTCTCGCGCCAGTTGCGCCGAATCTCGCTCCAGCTCACTCCCTCCAAGGACAGGCTCTGCCTGCATTATGCCATCGTCGGCGCCCCGGGCGCAAGTCTCGCCCGAGAGCCCTCGCCGGCTGGGTGTTGGAGTGCGCGGGCTTGCCCGCGCTTTGGCAAGCGGCGGCTAGGAGCCGCACTCCAAAGGGGTGTCGGAGCCTGCGCTGTCGAACGCGGCGGCTAGGCGCCGCACTCCACGGCTGAAGCCCTGCGTGCGGCTAGCTACCAACTAGGCCGCGGGGGGGGGTAGCGGGCAGGGTGAAGGAGAACCTGCTGCCTTTGCCGACTTCGCTCTCGCACCAGATCCTGCCGCCGTGCGCCTCCACGATGAAGCGCGCGATGTACAGGCCCAGGCCCAGACCCTCCGCCTTCCCGTCGCCGCGGACTCGATAGTAGCGGTCGAAGATGTGCGCCTGCACGTCCTCGGCAATGCCAGAACCCCGGTCCTCGACGGTGACCAGGGCGTCGTCACCCTCGCGCTCCACGCGCACGTCCACGGGTGTCTCGGCCGTGGAGTACTTGAACGCGTTGCTCAGCAGATTGACCACCACTCGCTCCAGCCGATCCACGTCGGCCAAGACGGTGACCGTCCCCTCGGGGTGAAGAGGTTGGCGTGGGTCAGCAGCATCTCAGACCGCCCCAGGAAGAGGAAGCTGCCCGCGTTGAGCGCGAAGTGCAGCCGTTGCAGGATTCTGGTCTGGGCCTCGGCGTTGAAGTACATTAGGGTGTTGCGGCAGACCAGAAGGTCAATGCGGGAGATGGGCGGATCCTGTACCAGGTCGTGGCGGCCGAAGATAATCGAGCGTCGCAGCTCCTTGCGAAAGCTGAGCCTCTAGATAGTCCTGGTATTTGCTGAAGGTGCGGATGCCCACCTCCTGAACGCGTTTGCTCACCCGGCGCAGGAGGCTGGCCCGCTTGTAGCCCGTGAAGTCGAAGCCGCGAGTGCGCTTGATGTGCTCCAGGAGGTTATCGAAGTCCCGGTTCTCGTTTGTCTCGTTCATTCACCGTCCCCCGCGTTAACCAGAGAGAGCAGCGCCGGGGCGATCTCGGCCAGCGGCAGGGTGAAGTCCACGCTCCCCGTGGCGATGGCTGCCCCCGGCATGCCGAAGAACTCGGCGCTCGCCTCATCCTGAGCAATCACCATGCCGCCCGTTTTCTTGATCGCCTGCACGCCCATGGTGCCGTCGCTGCCCGTGCCCGTGAGCACCACGGCGATGGCCCGGTCGCCGTAGGAGGCCGCCAGCGACTCAAAGAGCAGGTCGGCCGAAGGGCGCACGAAATGGACCAGTTCCGAGGAGGAAAGGGAGACCGTACCGTCGCGGTTGATGAGCAGGTGCTTGTTGGGTGGGGCGACCAGGACCGTGCCCGGCTGCAGGTGGTCCCCTTCCTCGGCCTCTCTGACGGACAGGCTGGTATGGCGGGTAAGGATTTCGGCCATCAGACTGCGGTGGCGGGGGTCGACGTGCTGCACCAGGACGATAGCCGCCGGGAAAGTTGCGGGCAGAGCGGCCAGAACCTCGATCAAGGCCTTCAGTCCGCCCGCCGAAGAGGCGAAGGCCACGACGTCGAACGCCGTGCCCGGGAAGCTGGCAGCCGAGATCGGGTTCCGTCCCAAAACCACGCCTCTCTGGTAGCTATCTGGTAGGGTGAGCTTGCCCCCGATTATTGGTGCAACCGCCGAGGAGGTGAACATGGACAGGCGGTTGTCTTTGTGGTAGTGTCTGTGCGCCACTCTGAAGGTGAGTGTCGGCTCGCGTCGTCAACAACAGCGATGCTTAAAGTGAGGTGGAGGATCAACCAGTGGGTGACAGCTCGCGACCACGCCAGGTTACGCGTCGACAGCTCTTGTCCCTAGCTAGTGCTTCCGTGGGCATCCTTGGACTCGCTGCCTGCTCGCCAGCCGCGCCGGCGGCCACCCCAGTGCCGACGAAGGCCGCGGAGGCGCCCAAACCGGCGGTCACCAGCGCCCCCGCCGCGACGGCCGCGCCAGTGGCTACCCAGGCCCCCGCGGCGGTGCCAGCCGCCACGCAGGCAGCCGCCAAGAAGGGCGGCACCTTCCGCTTCGCCCACACGGGCGACGCGCCTGACCTCGACCCGCACAAACTGACCTTCCAGAAGTTCTGCATTATCCCCCAGGTCTACGACACGCTGGTGCTGCTCGACGAGAACCGCAAAGCCCAGCCAATGCTTGCCGAGTCGTGGCAGTACGCGCCCGATGGCTCGTACGTCGACTTCAAGCTGCGCAAGGGAGTCAAGTTCCACAGCGGCAAAGAGATGACGGCCGAAGATACCGTCTACAACATCGAGCGTATTCAGGATCCGACGACCGGCGGCGCTCAGCTGACGACTATCCTGAAGAACGTCAAGGCACAAGCGACCGACCCCTACACCATGCGCATCACCCTGCCTGCGCCGACGCCCGCCCTGTTGGATGCCTTCCATCAGATGTATATCTTGGAGAAGGGCGCCAAGCTCGCCGACGTGGCCAACAAGGGCAATGGCACCGGCCCGTTCAAGTTGCTGGAGTGGCGGCCGAACGACATCGCCCGCTTCGCGCGCAACGAGGCCTACTGGAAGCCCGGCAAGCCCAGCGTCGATGCCCTGGAGATCAGGGTTATACCGGATGCCGGGGCCATGCTCGTGAACCTGGAGGCGGGCGCCCTCGATGGCGCCGAGGCCATTCCCAACCAGGATCACCAGCGCCTGCGGCAGAACAACCAGATCAAACTCATCATCAGCCAATATCCGGCGACGACCTACGACACGCTCATCAACGTCAACACGCCCCCGTTTACTGACAAGAGGGTGCGCCAGGCGTTCTCCTACGCCGCCAACCGTAAGCGCTTCGTCGACAACATCCTCTTCGGCGTGGGCCTGCCCAAGAGCATCCCCTGGCCGTCAATTTCGATGGCCTACGATGCCGATCAGGACAAGCGCTACACCACGTTCGACCTGAACAAGGCCAAATCGCTACTGGCTGAGGCGGGGCTGGCAAATGGCTTCGACTGCCAGATGATCACCACCACCGCGGGCTGGCCGGAACTGGCTAAGTTTGCCCAGATGTACCAGGCCGACCTGGCGCAGATCGGCGTCCGCGTCAAACTAGAGGACATGGACAGCACCCGCTGGAACGACACGCTGGTTAACGCCAAGTTCCCGCAGTTGATCACGCACGCTTTCGGCTACGCCCAGAAGGACCCCAGCCTGCTCTTCGCGGCCTATCCCTTCCAGCCAACCACCGGCGTCACGGGCTACCGCAGCGACAAGTACACTCAGCTCGTGGCCCAGGCGGGCACCGAAACCGATGCGGATAAGCGCAAGGCCCTCTACAAGCAGATAACCGAACTGATGCTGGACGAGCAGTGGGCCATGGTGCTCACGCCGGCTTTCCGCAGTTGGGCCTTCCGCTCTAACGTTACCGGCTTCAAGGCCACCCTGGACGACATGGAGATGTTCGAGGACATCGCTCTGTAGGCGCGAGTCCCAGCAATCGGGGACGGAAAGAAGAAGGGGCGGGGCCACGCTGGCCCCGCCCCGCTCTCGCTGCGTTCGTGACTACTGGCTGATGGAGATCAGTTTCTGCAGCCGCTCCCAGCGGTCGTCAACGTCCTTCTGCCAGGCCGCCAGGAGCTCCTCCTGGCCAGGCTTCATGATGTGGCTGAAGCGGCCCTGGATCTTCAGGTAGTCGGTTACCGGCCGCCTCTCCCGCGGCGTATGCGTCATCTTGTAATTGCCGTTCACCACTTCGAACAGCGGCCAGGTCGCGGTCTCGACCGCCACCTTGCCCAGCTCCAGCGTCTGCGAGGTGTCGAAGCGCCAGCCGCGCCAGCAGGGCGCCAGCACGTTGATGAACGAAGGACCGTCGGTCTCCAGCGCCTTCTGCACCTTGGTCATGAAATCGCGCCAGTAGCCCACCGCCGACTGCGCCACGTAGGGCATGCCGTGCGCGACCATTATCTGGGTCAGGTCCTTGCGCGTCTGCTGCTTGCCGGATTTAGCCTCGCCAGCGTGGGAGGTGGTCGTCCAGGCGCCCAGCGGCGTCGCGCCGGAGCGCTGGATGCCGGTGTTCATGTAGGCGTTGTTGTCGTAGCAGATGTAGAGCACCCGGTGGCCGCGCTCGGCCATACCGGAGAGCGCCTGGAAGCCGATGTCGTAGGTGCCGCCGTCGCCGCCGATGGCGATGAAGCGGAAGTCGTCACCGATGGCCCCACGCCGCTTGAGCGCCTTGTAGGCCGACTCGACGCCGGAGGCGATAGCCGCCGCGTTCTCGAAGGCGTTGTGGTACCAAGACACCTTCCAGGACGAGTACGGGTAAACGACCGTCGAGATCTCCACACAGCAGGTGGCGTTGGCGATGGCCAGGTTGTAGTCCTTGGCCGCCAGCATGAGCTGGCGGAGCATGATGGCTGGGCCGCAGCCAGTGCAGAGGCGATGGCCCGACGCGATCCGCTCCTCGGACTTGGCCAGCTCCTTCAGGTTGATTGGCGCCATTTATCTAGTTCCTCCTAAGTTCCTTCAGAGCCCTAGCCGTCACGCAGGCCAAGGTAGGTGAGAACCGGCCCGACCTCGCCGGTGCTGACGACGTTCTGTAGCCTCTCATAGACCGAGGCTACCTGCTCCATGGGCAGGTCGCGCCCGCCGAGGCCGAATACGTAGTTGACCAGCTTCGGCCGCGCTTCCTCGCCGTACATAGCCGAGGCGACCTCGCTGAAGATAGGCGCCGCGACCGCGCCCGGCGACGAGGCCCGGTCCATGACCGCCACCGCCCGCACTCCGCGCAACGCTTGCACGACCTCGTCCTTGGGGAACGGGCGGAAGCTGCGAATGCGCAACACGCCAGCCTTGACGCCCTGGTCGCGCAGCACGTCCACTACGGTGCGGGTGGTCCCGGCGGCGCTGCTCATCACCACGATGGCCACTTCGGCGTCGTCCATCAGGTAGGGCTCCACCAGGCCGTACTGGCGGCCGGTGAGCGCGCCATACTCGTCGGCGACTTCCTTGATGACCGACTTGGCGCCTTCGAGGGCGCGGATCATCGAGACTTTGTGCTCGAAGAAGACCGGCGGCAGTGCCAGCGCGCCGATGCTGATCGGGTTGTCCTTGTCCAGGAGGTTGATCACGGGCCGCATCGGGCCGATGAACTGCTTGACCTCCTCGTCAGGCAGCATCTCGACCCACTCCATGTCGTGGCTGACCATGAAGCCGTCGAGGCAGACCATCACCGGCAGCATCACACGCTGGTCCTCGGCGACGCGCACCGCCTGGATCGTGGTGTCGTACACTTCCTGCGCGTCCCGACAGTACAGCTGAATCCAGGAGGCGTCGCGCGAGCCCATCGAGTCGCTGTGGTCGCCGTGGATGTTGATCGGAGCCGAGATGGTGCGGTTGACCATCGGCATGATGATCGGCAGCCGGTTGCCGGAAGCGATGTACAGCATCTCGTGCATCAGGGCTAGACCCTGCGAGGCGGTGCAGGTCATAACGCGCGCGCCAGCGGCGGAGGCGCCGCAGCAGGCGGAGAGCGCGCTGTGCTCGCTCTCCACGGCCACCAGCTCGGTGTTGACCTTGCCATCGGCCACGTACTCGGCGAATCGTTCCACGATCTCCGTCTGCGGGGTGATCGGATAGGCGGCTACCACGTCGGGATCGATCTGGCGCATCGCGTCGGCGGCGGCGCCGTCACCGGTGACGCCGACGACCGTGCCCTTGACTTGCTCCTTAACCATCTATCGCTTACTCCTCTTCACTGCTCTACTTGGGCGATCACTAGTACTCGCCGCCCTGCTCCATGGACATCGCCTTGGTCGGCTTGGTGGGGCAAACGTAGGCGCAGATGCCACAGCCCTTGCAGTGCATTTCGTCGATGCCCGTCACCTTGCCCTCGGCTACCGCGATGGAGCCATCCGGGCAGTTGATCCAGCAGAGAAGGCAGTTGGTGCAGATATCCGCCTTGAAGATCGGCCGCTGGGTGCGCCAGCTGCCGGTACGATACTGGGCCGAATTGCCGACGTTGGAGAGGATGCCGCCCAGGGGCACTTCGCTCACGCAAGGTAGTTCGCTAAGGTTCTCTATGCGACGGATCTTCATTCCGAGACAACCTCCTCGTAGGCGCGCTCGAGGGCGCGAATGTTGCCCTCCACGATCGAAGCCTTGAACCTGTTGCCAAACGTCGCCCGCAGCTCCTCGCGGACGTTGTCGAACTGCAGCAGGCCGGTCGCGCGCACGAGCGCGCCCACCATAGCCGTATTGGTGATCGGCCGGCCCACGCACTCGCGGGCGATCGTGTCGGCGTCGACCGTGAAGACTTTGATAGCCTTGCCCTCGGCCTTGGCCTGCTGGCGGACCACCGCCGGGCTATCCGACGAGTTAACCACCAGCGTACCGCCGTCCTTGAGGCCGGCTACCACGTCCACTGCTTTCAGCAGCGTCGGATCGAGCACCACGACGGCGTCCGGCGTTTGCACCTGGCTATGTAGGTAGATCTTCTCCGGGCTAATGCGGGTAAAGGCCTGGATCGGCGCGCCCATGCGCTCGGTGCCGAACTCAGGGAACGCCTGGAAGTGCTTCTGCTCGCGCACCCCGGCGGCGGAGAGGAACCGCGACGCGGTTACCGCGCCCTGCCCGCCGCGCGCGTGCCAGCGGACCTCGTACATTGCTTGCTTCGTCTTCAAAAGTAACACCTTCCTCCAATTGTAGAGATCGGTCTTAGCCCCGCGGGCGACCGACGGGAACTGAAACGGCTTGCGTGGTCCAGGCCTTGTCTCGTAGGGGCGACCCTTGGGTCCACCTGTTCCAACTAGTTCACGCCGCCGGCACGGTGGTTAGGCCGGTCGGAGCGCCCGAATGACCGCTACGTCCAGAGAGACGCCACCGCGCCAGCAAGTAGTTGGACCAGATGCCGTTGGGTCGCCCGCCTTCGCTGCTGCGCGGACATGGCCCCCTTCGCTGCGCTACGGGGACATGGCCCGCGGGCGAGGCTTGCCTCGCCCCTACGGATGCCAACCAATTCTGACCATGTTCAACGGAATCTGCTGTCGGTGCCCCTCTACTGGCCGAACCTGTCGCCGACCTTGAGGCCGACAGCCTGCACGAACTCGGGCGCCTTGACCTTGGGCGAGCCAGCAGGCTGGACTCGCTTGACGATCACCGCGCCACCAGACGCGGCCACGGAGAAGCTGCCCGGGCCTATCTCGACCACCGTGCCGGGCTCGCCCGTCTCGCCGGCACGCGCCTCGCTGTCGAACACCTTGACTCTCTTGCTCAGCAAAGTAGTGTAGGCGCCGGGCGAGGGGTTGTTACCCCGGATGACCCGGTAGACGTAGAGGTAGGGCTGTGACCAGTCGATGGCCATCGGCTGGTCGCGGAGGCCCTCATAGGTGGCCCGCGACTCGTCCTGAACGAGCTTGGGCGCCTTGCCTTCGCGCACCAGCCGCACAGATTCGGCCAGCGCCTCGACACCTAGGGGGAAAAGTTGGTTGAAGTAGAGCGAGCCGACCGTGTCGTCGGGTGCGACCGCCACTTCCTTTTGCATCAGGGTGGGACCCGTGTCGATGCCTTTGTCGGGCCAGAAGATGGTGAGTCCGGTCTTGGCGTCGCCCTGCAAGATCGCCCAGTTGATGGCGCTGCCGCCGCGGTGGCGAGGCAGCAGCGAGGGATGGTACTGAATGCTGCCCAGCGTGGGCGCGTCCAGTATCCGCTGCGGGATGATATCCGTGACGAAGGCCAGGACGTTCAGGTCGGGCCGCAGCTGCAGGAAGAGATCGTACACCTCGGGGCTACGCATCTTGCTGGGTTGGTAGACGGGGACGCCGAAGGACTCGGCCCGCTCGCGCAGCGGATTCCCCTTGGCTCCCGGGGGATCGGGGGGACAGAAGACGGCGACGACTTCTTCTTGGTTCTCGACTAGTCTCTGCAGGACCGCCTCACCGAATGCCGCTTGGCCGATGAGCACGATTCGCACGCTGACACCTCTTCGTCGTATTTCCGCACCGGCGCGGGCTCCAGCCGTGCCTCCTCGCGACGCCCGTTTCTGCGACCAACCACGCCCGGCAGTAGCGGACGCCCGCACTGCCCTGACCATCGGTCCGCCGCCGACCTGCCGTCGGCTCTGGCGAGAGGACTTGCCCCGCCGAACGGCGGGAGAAGGCGCGCAGCGGGCGCCGTGCGTGCAGGGCCCTATCGTCGACGCACTGTCGCCATGCCTTGCCTGGAAGGGCAGAAAGCCGGCGGTTTGTCGGCCGCCGGAGGCAACATCACACGCCGAGCCAGCCATACCTCCTGCCGGCTCAGAGCACGGATATTATACTATAGTGTGTCAAGGTAGAATTGACACGAGGGGGTCACCTTGTTAGACTGCCGACGGTTTGGACGAGCAGCGAACGCGACGTCGCGCCCTTTCGTTGCCGCGACGTCGGCGAATTGAGAGGAGGGCTGCTGAATGAACGGTTCCCTGCACAGCTACATGAAGGTTGGCGTCGTCAGCTTCATGGCCTACCCCGCCCCGATTCCCGCGTTGAGTTCCCTTACCAGCCTGGCCCAAGACTCGTACTTCACCGCGATGGAGATCACCCACATCCCCAAGCCGGAGGAGCGCGCTCAGGTGGCGTCCGTGCTCGCCGCTTCCGGGCTTACCCTGGGCTACGGTGCCCAGCCCGTACTCCTGGGCGGCAAGCTGGACCTGAACAGTCTGGACGAGGCCTCCCGCCGCGCCGCCGTGGACCGCATGCGCGGCTGCCTGGACGAGGCGCAGGCCCTGGGTTGCACGCGCCTCGGCCTGCTGAGCGGCCCTGACCCTGGAGCGGAGCGCCGCGAGGCGGCCCTGGCCGCGCTGGTCGAGTCCTTGGGCGAATTGTGTGACTACGCCGGGCAGAAAGGCCTGGACATAGCCCTGGAGGTGTTTGACCGCACGATCGACAAGAAGGCTCTCGTCGGCGCCACGGCTGATGGAGCGTCTGTGGCCAAGCAGCTACGCCAGCGCTATCCGAACTTCGGTCTGATGATGGACCTCAGCCACCTGCCGTTGCAGTTCGAGAGCGCCGAGGAGGCTCTGCGCACGGCGAGCGAGTACCTCATCCACGCGCACATCGGCAACTGCATCCTGCAGCAGGGCCACCCCGCCTACGGCGACAGCCACCCTCGCTTCGGCCATCCCGCCGGCCTGAACGACGTGGCCGAGGTGCGCGAGTACTTGCGTGTCCTGCTGGACATCGGTTACATCGGGCAGGGCAGTGAGAACATCGTGGCCTTCGAGGTGAAGCCGTTGCCGGGCGAGACGCCGGAGATTGTGCTGGCCAATGCCAAGCGCACTCTACAGCGTGCCTGGGCAGGTTTATAGGGTGGGATAGCCAATGCGACCGGCCTTGTTGCAGCAGCTCAAACAAATCGTCGGGCCTGAGGACGTCCTCACCAGCGATCGCGACCTTATGGCCTACGAGTACGACGCCACAGTCGAGAAGTTCCTGCCCGAGGCGGTCGTGTTCGCCAGCTCCACTCAAGAGGTAGCGGCCGTGCTGCGGCTGACCTACCAGAACAAGGTGCCGGTAGTGCCGCGAGGCGCCGGCACCAACCTCTCCGGCGGCACCCTGCCCGTCAAGGGCGGCATCGTGCTGGAGCTGAGCCGGATGACGCGCGTGCTGACGATCGACACGGCCAATCAGCGGGCCGTGGTCGAGCCGGGGGTCATCAATCTCGACCTGCAGAACCTCCTGGCTCCCCTGGGCTTCACCTACGCCCCGGACCCGGCCAGCCAGAAAGTCTCCACGATGGGCGGCAACGTCGGCGAGGACTCCGGGGGCCCGCACTGCCTCAAGTACGGCGTTACCAGCAATCACATCGTCGGCTTGGAGGTGGTGCTGCCCAACGGCGAGGTCATCCACACCGGCGGTGCCGTCGAGGACAGCCCGGGCTACGACCTAACCGGCCTGCTGGTCGGTTCCGAGGGGACCCTGGGCGTGGTTACCAAGATCACGGTGCGCATCATTCGCCTGCCGGAGACGATCAAGACGCTGTTGGGCGTCTACGACCGTCTGGAGGACGTGGGGCAGACGGTGTCCGACATCATCGCCGCCGGCATCATCCCGGCCACCCTGGAGTTGCTGGACCGGCCGGTGATCAACGCCGTCGAGGATAGCGTCCAGGCGGGCTACCCGCGCGACGCCGCGGCGGTGCTGCTGATCGAGGTCGACGGCGTCGGCGACGGCCTGGAGCGCCAGGCGGACCTGATCGTCGAACTGTGCCAGAAGAACAAGGTGCGCGAGGTTCGCGTGGCCAAGTCGGCGGCCGAACGGGACGCCCTCTGGGCGGGCCGCCGCGGCGCCTTCGGCGCGGTCGCCCGCGTGCGCCCCAGCTACCTGGTGCAGGACGGCACCGTGCCTCGGACCGAGCTGGCGGCCATCCTACGCAAGGTTCTGGAGATCTCTGCCGCCCACAACGTCACCGTGGGCAACGTCGCCCATGCGGGCGACGGCAACCTCCACCCGCTGTTCATGTACGATCCCAAGGACAAGGACGAGGCGCGCCGAGTGCACGAGGCCGGCGCCGAGATCCTCAAGGCCTGCGTGGATGTGCAGGGCACGCTTTCGGGCGAGCACGGCATCGGCCTGGAGAAGCAGAAGATGATGCCCTGGCGCTTCGGCCCCACAGAGATGGATGTGATGGCCAAGGTGAAACAGGTATGGGACCCTGCCGACCTGCTCAACCCCGGCAAGATCCTGCCGCCCGAGTACCAGACGGCAAAGGCAGGGTGAGCGATGAGCGAAGCCGTGGGACACGAGGGCGTGGCCGATTGGCTCGTCGGGCTGCGCGGTAGCCTGGGCGAGGCGCAGGTGGCGGACGCACCCGAGGCGCAGGTGGCGCACGCTCTTGACGGCCACACGCCCAGGGCGGTGGTTACGCCGCAGTCGGTCGAGCAACTGGCCGAGGTCCTGCGCCTGGCCGGGGCGAACCGGCTGGCAGTGACCCCCTGGGGCGGCGGCACCAAGCAGGGCCTGGGCAGGCCCCTGACGCGGCTCGACCTGGTGCTCAAGACTGGGGGGCTGGCCAGGATCCTCGAGCTGGACGAGGGCAACCTCACGGCCGAAGTGGAGGCCGGCATGTCCCTGGGCGCGCTGCAGGCCGAGCTGGCCCAGCGCCGGCTCTTCTTTGCCCTCGACCCGCTGGAGGGCGAGCAGGCTACCCTGGGCGGCATCATCGCCACCAACGCCAGCGGCCCCAAGCGGCTCTACTATCGCACGGCGCGCGACCACGTGCTCGGCATGAGGGTCGCCCTGCCGGACGGGCGGCTGCTGCGCACGGGCGGCAAGACGGTGAAGGACGTCGCCGGCTATAACCTCACCAAGCCGCTGATCGGCAGCTGGGGCACGGCCGGCGTCGTCGTCAGCGCCACTATTCGCCTGCAGCCGGCGCCCGAGGACAGCGCCACCGTGGTGGCCGCTTTCCCGGCCGTCGCCCCGGCGGCGGCGCTGGCGCTGAAGGTGCGGGGCACCTTCCTGCTGCCCACGGCGATGGAGCTGGTGAGCCAGGGGGCCTGGCAGGTAGCAGGTGGCGGCAGCCTCGCGGGCAACGGGGCGACGCTGGCCTTCCTCCTGGAAGGCGCCCGCGAGGCGGTGGCCCGCCACGAACGCGATCTCACCGCCCTAGCCCAGGGGGCAGGCGCCGTGATGGTCGCCACGCTGCGGGGAGACGACATAGCGGCGGCCTGGCGGCAGCGCCAGCGGGTGGCCGGCGCCCTGCAGGCGGCCTTTGCGGGCCTGGCCCGCGCCAAGGTCGGCGTGCCGCTGTCGGCCCTGGGGACCATCCTGGCCGCGGCCGAAAGCGAGGGTGCCAAACGTGGTCTGGGCCTGGCCTTTGCCGCTCACGCCGGCAACGGTCTGGCGCAGGTCTACTTCGTCGGCGGCGAGGACGTAATGCGGGATGCCCTACTGAGCCTGCGCCAGGCGGCCACCAACCTCGGTGGCTACCTGTTGCTGGAGACGGCGTCGCTCTCTCTCAAGCAGAAGGTCGAGGTCCTGCCGGCGCGCGACGATTACGACATGATGCGGCAACTCAAGGCCAGCCTGAACCCGGGCGACTCGCTCAACCCGGGCAAGCTGGTCTAGCGATGCGGCAGCCGTGGATCTCCGGTCCGCGGGCCAGCCTGCTCCCCCTCCCTTTGGGAGGGCTGGGGTGAGGGTTTCTAG
>JAMCYS010000146.1 GCA_023473795.1 Chloroflexota bacterium
GGCCAAGCTGCAGGAGGAGGGCGAGCGTAAGAGGGGCGCGTCGCACGCGCAGCTCTACTCCGTGCGCAAGGAGGGCGCCGGTCAAGTGGCGCTGATCGGGCCACCCAACGCCGGCAAGTCGCGACTGGTCTCAGTGCTCACCGGCGCCAGCCCCAAGGTGGGCGATTACCCCTTCACCACTCAGCAGCCTTTCCCGGCGATGTTGCCGGTGGACAACGTGCAGATCCAGTTGGTGGACCTGCCCCCAGTGGCCGCCGAGCTGACGCCCCACTGGCTGAGCTCCCTGGCGCGTCAAGCCGACCTCTTGCTCCTGGTGCTCGATCTCAGTTTCGATCCACTAGCCAACCTCGACCTGGCTCTCGCGGAATTGCGGCGGCTGCGCCTGGCAGCGGTGGATCAGGGCGAAGAGGGTATTGGCGAGGACGGTATCCTCAGGAAGAGGGCTCTGGTCGCGGCCAACAAGTCGGATGCCCCCGACGCCCCCGATAATTTGGAGCTGCTGCGCCTGGAGCTCGGCGGGCGCCTGCCGCTAATCCCAGTTTCGGCAGTCACGGGGGAGAACCTGGAGGAGCTGAAGCGCCAGCTCTTCCAGGCGCTCGCGGTCATCCGCGTCTACACCCGCGCGCCCGGCCAGCAAGAGATCGATCGTCGCCATCCCTTCGTCATGCCCAGCGGCAGCACGGTCGGCGACCTGGCGGAGAGCGTCCACAAGGACCTGCTGCGCGGCCTCAAGTACGCGCTGGTCTGGGGCTCGGGCAAGTTCGCCGGCCAGCGGGTGAGCCGCGAGTTCGTCCTCTCCGACGAGGACACGGTGGAGATAGTGGCCTAAGACGCTGAAGGGAGGCTCCCTCCGTGAGTGCCCAGTCTGGGCAGTGACACTAGGCTCCCCTCCGCGTAGAACCGATCACGCACGGGGGGGGCGGTACTGGCCCGCCGGTTTCTTAGGGGCGGGGCATGCCCCGCCCGCCAGGGCCCCGCAGGGCCCACATAGGCACTGTGCCGGCACGCGGGGTCCCTGCCCGCAGGGTAGGGGGAGTCCGGCCCCTACGGTACGAAGAGGGTCACGCGTCTACATTGAATCACCCGTCTGTAAGCGATGGGACGGGGTGAAGTCAGGCCGCCTGCCTAAGTCGCGACTTCTGCTGCCAGCCCTACCGCGCCGCTACGCTGAACTCGACGGTCGCCTGCTGCGGCACGCCGCGCGCCGTCAGCCAGCTCCGGGCGGAGTAGCGACCGGGCGACACCAGTTGTCCGGTCGGGTCTTTCTGGTCCCAGGTCGCGTCGTAAGTCAGACTCTGGCCCGGCGCCAATTCCTGGCTGCTCATCACCTGAGTGAAAACCCTCCCGGCAGACCAGCGCCAGATCTCCCTGCCCGTGGCGTCCTGCACCACCATGTCGAAGCGCTGGCCGCTGGCGAAGCTTAGAGTGACGGGTGTCGTGCCGGCATTGCGGGCCGTCAGCTTGAATGACACCTTGGTGCCCGTAATGTAAGTGGGGGCGCCTGTGGCCAGATCGAGGGTCAAACGGCTGCCCGGGGCCGGCGTGGACCCGCTTTGCGAGGTTGGTGCTGGTGGTGTCACGGCGCGATACTCCTTCCCGTCCCAGCGGTAGGTGGTGCTCTCGGAGGCGGCAGGGCCATAGGTAGCCACGATCTCGGGCACCCCGTCGCCGTTGAGGTCCTCCAAACGCACGCCGGTGTCGCCGAAGCTCTGCCGGCCGCCAAAGTAGCCGCCCTGGGGCGCCAGAAACCCGTAGTGGTCGCCCTGCCAGCCGAAGACGTACAGCGTCTCTCCGGCTGCTCCCATCGACTGTACCGACAGCACCTCGGGCCGGCCGTCTTTGTTGATGTCCTCCACCTGTAACGGCTCGGCCCGATCGCCCAGCAGTTTGTCGCTGTGCCAAGTCTGGCTGTAGCCGCCGGGGCCCGGGCTGAATACGAAGAGCTCCAGGGTCTGGGCCGAGCGTTTGTCGGCCGAGGCGCCTTGAGCCGCCAGAATCACCCGCTCCTTCTGGCCGTTGCCGCGCAGGTCGGCCTCCACCTCCCGCAGACGCGTGTAGCCGGCGGGCAGCTGCGGCGCGGCCTGAGTCGGCGTGGGCGCGACCGTGGGCACGGGGGCGGCCGTCGGCGCGGGTAGGGTTGGGGTCGATCGCAACGCCGTCGGCGACGGGGCGGCGCCGGCCTGCGGTGACGTGCAGCCCACGATGGCCAGCGAAATTAGTAGAAGGAACAAGGCAGCAACGTACGGTCGTCGGGTCATCGGTCTCCTCCTCCCTAGAGGTCTGCGGCCGGCGCGGCCGTCTGCCGGACGAGACGTTGTAGAGGCCGCTCGGGTTCCCGGCGGAGTGGCGGCCTTTCCCTCGAAATGGTACGCTAGCTGCGGCAAGCTGCATGATCAGATCGTTCTAGGGAGGTGCTTTCTTTGGGCATTATAGACCGAATGTCCACTATCCTGCGCTCCAAGATGCAGGCGCTGTTCGATCGCGCGGAGGACCCACGGGAGACGCTCGACTACTCCTACGAGCGCCAGGTACAGATGCTGCAGCAGGTCAAGCGTGGGGTGGTAGACGTTATCACGGCCAAGCGGCGCCTGGAGCTGCAGGCGGTCCGCCTGCACGACCAAGCGGATCAGATGGAGGCGCAGGCGCGCCAGGCGCTACAAGCGGGGCGCGAGGACCTGGCACGGGCTGCCCTACAGCGCCGCCAGGAGATACTGTTGCAGCTGCAGGAGCTGGACGCTCAGATTGGCGACCTCGAAAAGGAGCAGGCGAAGCTGGCCGCCAGCGACCAGCGCCTCACCACGAAGGTCGAGAGCTTCCGCACTAAGAAGGAGACCATCAAGGCCCAGTATTCCGCCGCCGAGGCCGAGGTCAAGATCGGCGAGTCCGTCACCGGCCTCTCCGAAGAGATGGCTGACGTCTCTCTGGCCGTGCAGCGGGCGCAAGAGAAGACCGACCGCCTGCGGTCCCGGGCGGCGGCCATCGACGAGATGGTGCAGGAGGGGTTGCTCAAGGACGTCACGGCCGTCGGCGACCCTGTAGAGCGGGAGCTCAATCGCCTCTCCGCTACGCAGAACGTGGAGAACGAGCTGGCCAGTCTCAAGGCCGAGGTCAACCAGGGCAAAGCCCAGTTGCCACCTGCCAGTAAAACACTGCCGCCCGGCCAGGAGGAGCCAAAATGATTGTGCGCATCGCGAGCGAGGGCCAGTATCGACTGGACGATTCGCACCTCGCTCGTCTCAACGAACTGGACAACCGGCTGGTAGTCGCGGTGCAGAAGAGCGATGCCCAGTCCTTCGAGAGCCTTTTCAAGCAGCTCGTCGGTCTGGTGCGGGAGAATGGTCAGCGCCTTGCCGATGAGGAGATCCTGCCCTCGGACCTCTACCTGCCGGCGCCGGACACGACGCTAGCAGAGGCGAGCGCGATCTTCGCGGGCGAAGGCATGATTCCCGGGTAGTCGCGTGCTCCCTGCCTGTCTGGTAGAGGGAGCGGCGCCTAGACCGGCGCGCCCCAGAGGGGATACCAGCGCTCCAGGTCGGGCTCGACGGGCAGCTCCTTCTCCATCGCGGACCGCAGGCGCAGCTCGTAGGCGTTGTCGCGCCGCCGGTCGCCCGGCAGGGGGGCAAAGGGATAGAACGAGCCGCGTTTGTAGTTGTAGACCCAGTAGACGGTCCTGCCGTCGGCCACGAACTTGAACACGGCCGCTAGCAGCGCCTCGCCGAAGCCTTCGTCGTGCAGCGTCTGGCTGAAGACGTGAATTGTCGCCACCAAGTCCTCAAAATCCGGGTCGGAGATCACTGCCCAACGGAAGCCGTAGCCGTCGTCCTGCCACTCGGTCTGGCTACCCGTCTCCCGCGCCGAGAGCTCGAGCAGGCGCTCCAGGTCTGGTTTGAGCTTGTCGAATGCCGCCGAGGCCAGCGGCCGGAAGCACACCCCGGCCCTCTCGCCGGGGCGGAGAGGCAGCTCCGTGGTCAGTGTGATGTAGGCGGTGGAGAGCGCGAAAAGTTGGTCCATCTTCGGTGGGATGGGCTTGCTGCGCCCCAGCAGGGCGTCGAAGAACTCGCGCACCAAGTGCCGCTACCTCCCTAGCGAGGGCCTAAGCCCTCCATTTGCTCCTGCAACCGGCTCAGCCGGGCGAGGCGATGCTCCAGCGAAGGATGCGTCGACAGGAGCTCTGTGAACGAGTTGCCCACCGCTGCCGGTACGATGAAGAACGCGTTCATGCCCTCCACCTCGCGCAGGTCGCGCTGGGGAATGCGCGCCATCTGGCCGCTGATCTTCATCAGGGCCGAGGCGAGGGTCGACGGCGCGCCGGTGATGATGGCCGAGCCCCGGTCGGCGGCGTATTCCCGGTAGCGCGAGAGCGCCCTGATCAGGAAGAAGCTGATCACCCACACTATCAACGACGCCAGGTAGATCAGCACCAGCCCGCCCCCGTTCTGGTCCCGCCGGCGGCCATAGCCGCCACCGAACATGCCGAGGAAGAAGCCGCTGCGCATCACGAAGAAGGCCACGGTGGCGAAGAAGCTGGCGAGAGTGATGACGGTGGCATCGCGGTTCTTGATGTGGGTCAGCTCGTGCGCCAGCACGCCCTCCAGTTCGTTTTCGTCGAGCCTTTGCATCAGGCCAGTCGTTACGGCCACCACCGCATGCTGTGGGTCCCGGCCTGTCGCCAAGGCGTTGGGCACGTCGGTGCGGATGATGGCCACCCTGGGCTTCGGCAGGTCGGCCATGGCCGAGAGTCGGGTGACAACGGCGTGCAGCTCCGGCGCCTGATGCTCATCCACTACCTGCGCCCCCAGAGACAGCAGCACCAATTTGTCGGAGAAGTAGTACTGGGCCGCCAGGAGAATTGCGGCGATGACTATGATCGTACTGTAGCCGAGCCCAGCCTGGTAGAGGACGAAGACGAAAGCCAGGTAGAGCGCCGCCAGCAAGAACATGACGATGAACATGCGAACCGAGAGTTCGGTGTCGCGACCGTAAAGAGATCTGCGCATTTCAGCACCTTTCTGGACTGGGGCACGCAACAGCCCTGTGGCCGTCACGCGACGCCCGACTAGTAGGGGAGCAAGTCTCGTGCCAGCGGCCAGGGTGCGTCGCTTGACCGCTGGGCGACAGGCGGGCATAATTGGCCGATGGCAGTTAGGAGGGCAGCATGCAGGTACGTTCGATCACCTTGGGCTTCGACATAGACTACCCGCTCCGGGCCGACACGGTTGCCCGGGTCGGCCGCTTCCTTAAGGAGGCGCGGCGCCGCTACGTAGAGGCGGGCATCGGCGTGGAGACGGTCCGTTGCGCCACCCAGCCCTTTCCACAGGCCCTGAACTGGGAGGAGCCCACCCGGGCGGTCAAGCTGGCCGTCGAATTCGAGCGCGCCAGCGCCGCCGAAGGGATTGAATACTGCTCCCTGGGTACCGTGCCCGCCGGCTGCGGCCCCGACGCCTTGCCCTTTCTCCAGGTGCTGCCCGAATTGATTTGCGGTACGCAGGGCGTTTTCGCCACGATCGAGGTCTCCAGCCGGACCGCCGGGGTCGACTTCGCCGCGGTTGCGGCCGCCGCCCGTGTCATTGCTGCCGTCAGCTGCCAGAGCGAGCTCGGCTTCGGCAACCTGCGCTTTGCCGCCCTGGCCAATTGCCCGCCGAACATCCCCTTCTTTCCCGCCGCCTACCACGCCGGCGGGCCCGACCGCTTCTCTCTCGCCCTGGAAATGGCGGACCTGGCCGTGCGGGCTCTGGCCACGGGCTCTCCGGCCGAGGCCGAGGCGCGTCTCACCGCCGACGTCGAAGAGGCGGTGGGTCGCGTCGAAGCCGTGGCCCTGAGCCTGGAGCGCGACCTGGGTGCCGGCTACGTTGGCACCGACCTTTCGCCCGCGCCCTTCCCGGCCCCGGGACTGAGCATCGGCGAGGCGGTGGAGAATCTCGGCGTCGGCGCCTTTGGCACCTCCGGCACGCTGTACGCCGCGGCCCTCGTCACCCGCGCCCTGCGCCGCGCCAAAGTGCGTCGCTGCGGCTTCTCCGGTCTGATGATGCCCGTCCTGGAGGACGGCGTACTGGCGCGACGGGCGGCCGAGGGACTCTTCAGCGTCCAGGAAGCCCTCCTCTACTCCGCGGTTTGCGGCACGGGCCTGGACACGGTGCCGCTGCCGGGAGACGCCAGCGAGGGACAGCTCGCGGGCGTGCTGCTGGACGTAGCGACCCTGGCGACGACCCTCGACAAGCCGCTCACCGCCAGGCTGATGCCCATTCCGGGCAAGAAGGCCGGCGAGGCGACCGAGTTCGCCTTCGCCTACTTCGCCAACAGCGCCGTAATGTCGCTGGCGGGCCCCGGCGCTGGCGAACTGCTGCGTCGCGGCCTGGCAGGCTAAGCGGCAGAACGGGCGGACTTTGCCACAGCCAAGTCCGCCCCGCGGCGTCAAGACCCTGCGATCTGCAACCGTCTTCTCTTCCCTACACAATCCAATGAATGGCTAACGGGCAGCCAAGACCTGAGCGCGCGCCTTCTTGGCGGCGTTCGCCCGGCCGACGAAGAAAGTGCCGAGCGCCATGCAAACGAGATGGAAGGCGTAGGCCGGCCCGAGCGCCAGCACGTCTGTAAACCCCTCCGCGTGGGAGAAGACCCCTCCCAGTATGGAGGCTATTCAGATCAAGCCTATCAACAATAAAGGATAGCCGAATATTCTGATGTTATTGTATCTCCTAAGCTAATTCTCTACGTTGCACCCGTCACGCCTGCAGGGCCTGGCCGACCAGCCAGAGGACCAGCACGGCGGTAACGCCGTGAAAGGCGTAGGCGGGGAACAGTGATAAGCTGAGACCCGAGGTCTTGCCGCGGAACACGTCCGCCATCACGTAGAAGATTCAGGCCGCCGAAACCAGCCAGACGAGGGCGGCCCCTATCCACCAGAGCATCGCGTTACCTCCTTACGATTGCTTCGCCCCCATCGTAGCGCGGTTGGACCGCCATAGATTCGGGCAACTGGCCAGAACGGCCCTGGCCTGGTGGCCGGTTCTCAGACTGTACCGGTGGCCAGGCTCGGGCAGGGGACCCTCACCCTGCCCTCTCCCAGTGGGAGAGGGAGAAGAGCGGCCTGCGGGTCGCGCGCCCACGTGGTTCAGAGCGAAGCGTCGGACCACGCCCAGGCCGACGTGGAAGGGTAACGCGCGCCGCTGCCAGATGCACGGCAGACACGTCGACTACCAGGCTAGGCTGCCGACGTGCATCCATGGCTGCGCCCGCGAGGACTTGGAGCGGTTAGGGGAAGAGGGCGAGCTGGTTGAGGGGCCAGTAGCGAAGAAAAACACGGCCTATTATCTGGTCGCCACGCACTGACCCGAAGGATCGCGAGTCCATGCTATTGGGCCGGTTATCGCCCATGACGAAGTACTCGTCGTCGCCCAACGTCGTCGGCGTGCAGCTCGTGAGACAGGGAGTACGCAACCCGTGGAGGTAGGGTTCGTCCAATCTCTGCCCGTTGACGTAGACGCCCCCGTCGCGCAGCTCCAGAGTGTCGCCAGGTAGTCCGACTACCCGCTTGATCAATGGGTCGCCCGCGCGATCGTCGCTGCGGTAGAGCACCACGATCTGGCCACGCTGCAGCGACACGGGCGCCGGCCGCGGCTCGCCGGCCGCCTCGGCAATGTCCACCAACCAGCTTGGCCAGAGCATCTCCAGGCGGCTCACCACCACGCGCTGACCCTCGTGGAAGTTGGGCTCCATGCTCACCTGGTGAATCTCAAAGCGTCCGGTGAGATAGGTGAGGACGAGGAAGACGGCCAGCGCTTCCAGGCCGGTCCGCAGCAGTTCCAGCAGCGCTGACGGCTTCTTCTTAAGGGTCTGCTCCGGGACGCTTAGGCTCAAGACAAGCGCACCCTCTGCGGCGATTCCCGACGACTATACCACCGCCAGGGGTATGCGGCAATAGCCAAATGGGGCTCTTCTTAGGCTAGTCGGGCGGGCGTCCGCTGCTGTCCGTTAACTCATCAACCGCCCGGCGAGCCGCTAGCAGGTTGCCGTCCGGAACCGTAAGGGGATAGGTGCAACCGGCGGCGACGATCAGTCGCCGCCCGCCTGTTTGCTCCACGGCATCGCGCACCTGGGCGACCACATCGGACGGCGTGCCGTAGTGCAGCACGTGGTATTGCTCCACGCCCGCCGCGAGGGCTCCCGGGAAAAGACGCGCCGCCTCCGCCAGGTTCGGCCCCGAGGCGCGGTCGTGCCAGTTCACCACCTGCACGGGGTAGTCGGCCAGTTGGGCGAACATGGGGTACTTGCCGTGGAGGTGCAGCACGTTGAGCCAACCTGCCCCCGCGGCTGCCAGCACCGTCAGGTCGCCCGGGCGGGCAAACCTGTCGTGCTCCTCCGGGCTCGTAATCTCGAAGCTGGCCGCCGCGGTCGAGAGGAAGATGCCGTCGGCTCCCTCCGCCAGGGCCGCCCGCACGAAGTCGGCGGTGGTGGCCGTAATGGCCTCCAGCGCTCTCCGCAAGCGCTCCGGCTCCCGGCGCAGGTGCACGAGGTACGGCTCGTCGCCCGCCAGATAGCGGGCGATGCCGATGGGGTTGAAGACGGTCTGGATGACGGGCGTGTCGGCCGGGCGCTGCTCGACCACCTGGCGCAGGCAGGCCAGCTGCCGGCCCAGGGCGCCCTTTCTGGGGTCGAGTGGCTCGATCCGGTCCCAGTCCTCCGGCCGCTTGATCACCCGCTCGAGGTGGTCGCGGTCGCCGATGGGCTTGCCGCGGTAGGCGTGGACCGCCCCGTAGTCGGCGACGCAGAAGGTGTGGGAAGGGGTGACTTTGAGGAAGTCCCAGTCGAAGCGCCGCTGGTAGTCCAGCGTAGCTCTGGCCAGCGACGCTGGCTCCTGGTCGTCTATCGGCCAGTGCCGCCAGAACGCCACCGGCGGCCGGTCGACCGGCTCGCCACTTATCGTGGCCCGCAATCGCTGGCGCTTGCTCATCTCCGCCATTAGACTCGCCCCTTCCCGCCCCGAGCGGGCGACTAGAAGTCAACTGCGCGGGCTCAGTATACAGCCTGCGCTGTAGACGTGCCGCGCCGGCCGAGGTGCTTGACCGTTGCCCTATAGCATCGCCAGCGGGCCGCTGGCCACCTCCACCGAGGCAGCCGAGTCGGCCCAGATGATCAACCCGGAGGCGAGGGCATTGGCCAAGTCCTCGTTGTGCGGCAGCACCCGCAAGGTGAAACCGTACTGGCCGGTTGTGCGGCAGGGGATCTCGCCGGTGAAGATGAAACTGCCAAAGCCGTCCTCGCCGCTCCATGCCATCGGTACGGCCTCGCCGGTCCCCAGTTCGAAGTGCGTGTCCAGGGGGCCGTAGTACAGCTCCACGGCCACCTCGTTCGGCTGCAGCTCGCCCAGATAGACGCTCGCCTGCACAGCGATTTTGCCGCCGACCTTGACGTCCGTGTTGACATCGGCCCAGATGCGCCCGACGCGCAGCTGGGGCCACTGCCTGCCCACCCGTTGCCGCCAGTCGGCCAGGGCCACCGCCCGGGCGTACTGGTTCATTTCGAGTCGCTCGGCTCGCTGGGCCCCGGCGAGGTAGAACTTGTCGAAGTACTCGTGCACCACGCGGTGGGTGTTGAAGCGAGGGCCGATGGTGCGAATCGAGTCCTTCATAAACGACACCCAGCGCCGAGGGGTGTCGTCGGCGCCCCTCTGGTAGAAGAGCGGCACGACCTCCTTCTCCAGCAGGTCGTAGATGGCGTTGGACTCGACTTCGTCCTGGTAGTCCGGGTCCTCGTACACTTCGCCCTGGCCAATGCGCCAGCCAATGCCCGGCCGGTAAGCCTCCGGCCACCACCCGTCCAGCACGCTCATGTTCAAGACTCCGTTGAGGGCCGCCTTCATGCCGCTGGTGCCGCTGGCCTCCTCCGGCCGCCGGGGGGTGTTCAGCCAGACATCCGCTCCCTGCAGCATGTAGCGAGCCACCACCGCATCGTAGTCTTCGAGGAAGACCACGTGCGAGCGGAACGGCTCCTGGCGGCAGATGTGGACGAGCTGGCGGATGATCTCCTTGGCCCCGTTGTCCTGGGGATGGGCCTTGCCGGCGATAATCAGTTGCACCGGGTGCTGGCGGTCGTCCAGAATGCGCGCCAGCCGTTCTTGGTCCCGGAAGATCAGGAGGCCGCGTTTGTAGGCGGCGACCCGGCGACCGAAGCCGATGGTCAGCGCTGCCGGGTTCAGCACCTCACCGCCGTCGGCGATGTCGGCGTCGGCCGCCCCGCGCCGGGCTAGTTGCGCTTGCAGCCGCTGGCGAGCGAATGACACCAGCTGCTCCCGGTGTCGCTCGTGGGTGCGCCAGAGCTCCTCGCTGGGGACACGCTCCATGGCCTGCCAAACCGACTGCGCCGCCGGGTCCTCTATCCACGCTGGTCCCAGGTAGCGTTCGTAGATGCTGCTGAGGTCCGGGCTGGCTACCCAGGTGGCGACGTGCACGCCGTTGGTGATGGAGTCGATCGGCACTTCGTTGATGGGCACTCCGGGGTACACCCCCTGCCACATCTGCCGCGAAGTGTCGCGGTGCAGCTCGCTGACGGCGTTGGCGCTATCGGTTAGATGGAGGGCCAGAATCGCCATCGAGAACGGTTCGGTTTGGTTGCCAGCGTCCTTGCGCCCCAGGGCCAGGAACTGCTCCCGGTTCAGGCCCAGGGCTGGGTAGAAGGACGAGAAGTACCTGTCCATCAATTCTGGCGCGAAGACGTCGATACCGGCGGGAACGGGCGTGTGAGTCGTGAAAAGGTTGCCCGCCGTGCAAGCTACCCGGGCTTCTTCGAAGCCGAGATGGTGTTCCATCATCAGCATCCGGATGCGCTCCAGGGCCAGGAAGGCGGAGTGGCCCTCGTTCATGTGGCACACCGTGGGGTGTATGCCGAGAGCGGTCAGAGCGCGGATGCCGCCGATGCCAAGTATTATCTCCTGTTGGATGCGCAGCTCCCGGTCGCCGCCATAGAGGCGGTCGGTGATGTCCCGCAGCGGCGATTTGTTGGCCGGCACGTTGGTGTCAAGCAGGAACAGCGGCACGCGGCCCACCTGCACGCGCCACACCTGGGCCAACACCTGGCTTTGGGGAAAGTCGAGGGCAACGGTGACCGGGTCGCCGTTCTTATTGCGCTCGAGGGTTACCGGCAGGTTGGCGAAGTCGTTCGTCGGGTAGAGCTCGTTTTGCCAGCCGTCGGCGTTGAGATACTGGCGGAAGTAGGCTTCCTGGTAGAGCAGGCCTACGCCTGCCAAAGGCAGTCCCAGGTCCGAGGAGGACTTGAGATGGTCGCCGGCCAGCATGCCGAGACCGCCAGAGTAAGTACGCAGGCACTCAACCAGCCCGAACTCCGCCGAAAAATAGGCGATGTTGAAATCCTTGGGTTGAACCTGAGCGCGGGAGAACCAGGTGTGCTCTGCCTTCGTGTAGTCGTCCAGCGCCTGGCAAACCCGCTCGTAGTGAGCCAGAAAACCGTCGTCCGTCGCTGCCTCGTCCAGCCGCGACTGCTTGACGGCGCCGAGCAGCAACACCGGATTGTGGCCGGTCGCCTCCCAGAGGTCACGGTCCAAACGTCGAAACAGCTCGACCGTGTCGTAGTCCCAGCTCCACCTCAAGTTGTAGGCGACCTCTCGCAGGCGGGCCAAGCGCGCGGGTACGGCGGGGACAACAGAATAGCTACGGATCGGGCGCATGCGGCAACTCCTTCTCGTGGCGGGCCGTGGCCGGCCCGGGGCAACAGTCTCACCATAACACGCGCGGGCGCCGGGGTGCAAGCCACGAACGGCCAAGGGTCCACCCTGGCGCTTCCCGCCCGCGAGCTTGACACGAGAATGCCTGGCCCCATAATGGGTCACAACGTGGGATAGAGCAGTTCGCTCGAGAAAGGCCCCGGCCCGTGTGGTCCAACATCATTGTCTATTTGAGTCGCAACCCCATCGCCCTCAAGGCGCTGGCCGACCTCATTGCCCCGCTGATGCGCAACGTCGTCAAGCAAGAGACCGATCCCGAGATCGCCCGGCTCCGTCAGGAGATGGATGCCCTGAACCTGGTGGTTGGCAAGGAGTTGCCGGGCATCCTCAACGCGCTGCACGTGCGCCACAATCAAACCACCGCCGAGATGGTGGAGCTTCGCCAGCACGTGTCCGAACTGATCCGCCGCCAGGAAGAGCGCGAGTTGGCGCTCCGCCAGGAGTTGGATCGCACCAGGCAGGAGCTAGTCGAGTTGCGGCGCTCCACCGGCCAGCGCGCCCTTCCCGAGGGAGAGACTCGCCTTCGCCGTTGGTTCCCCTGGTAGACACCCCGACCTGCCCCTAGCCCAGAGCGAAGTGCAGCACCAGGCCGAAGAGCGAGGCGGCGAGCAGGCTGAGGATCGGGTTCACCTTGACGAACTGGATCAACACAAAGCCGAGGATTAGCACCGCCAGGGCCTGGCCGCTGGTGATCGCTTCGCGGGCCAGCAGCAGGGCAGAGTAGAAGATCAAACCCAAGGCTGTCGTCGTTAGGCCCTTGAAGAACCCCTGGGCGATTCGGTTGGTCTTCAAGCGCTGGTAACCGTGGGTGAGCGCCAGAGCGCCGAAAGAAGGCAGAACGACGGCCACTAGGGCGACCACCGCGCCCGGCAGACCGTAGATCAAGTATCCCACCGCGGCGACGTAGATGTTGCCCGGACCGGGCGTGACCTGGCCGATGGCCACTGCCATCAGCAGCTGATCGCCGGTTAGCACCTGCGCTCCCTCGACCAGGTGGCCCTGGATCAGCGGGATCATCAGTAGGCCCTTGCCCAAGGTGAGCAGATTGAAGTAGAATAACCAGGCGGCGAACGCAAGGATTGACACTTACTTCTTGGCCTCCTTGCGAGCCTCTCCACGGAAGAGGAAGATCCCCGCGACACCGCCCAGTACCAACACCAATCCGGGCGGCACGTGGAGCAGCAGCGCCGCTAGGAATCCCGTCGTCGCTAGGAGCGTCTCACGCTTGAGGCCGAACAGGTCCCGGCCCATGCTTACAGCGCCGACGACGATCAAGGCCAACGCTGCCGGCAGCACGGTCTTCGGCAGTAGCTCCCTGGCCCCACTGGCCACCCCGTAGGTGAACAGAGCGGTCAGCGCCACCGTGGCGACGAACACCGGCGTCAGGAGCCCCGCCACGGCCACGACGGAGCCTCTAAACCCCGCGAAATGGTTGCCCAACGAGACCGCCAGGGCAGTCTGCGTGCCGGTGGGCACTACCCTCGCCAGTGCGTAGTACGTAAGAAAATCCTGGCGGGCGATGGCCCGCCGCTTGCTGATTAGCTCGCGCTCTAGGACTGTGATAATGGCCAGACCGCCGCCGAAGGTAAGCCCACCCAACAGGAAGATGCGAAAGAGGTCTACCAGACCAATCGGCTCGCTTTCCGTGTCCACCCGCAACCCCGTGCCCGGAATGTAGACTTGTGCCTATCTACTTCGATTATACATGCCGGTTCGGAATGACGCTTCGCCGGCCGACTTTCGAACGATTGCCGGACGTGGCTAGCGGTCTGGCACAGCACCTGCACTAGCTATGTATCGCGCGGCCCGGACGGAGCGAAGATTGTTCCGCGCCGCGGTTAGGAATTGACGGAGGTACCTTGGTGGGGACTCGATTGTACGTGGGCAACCTGCCCTACACTGCGTCGGAGGACGAGATTCGTCGGCTTTTTGAGCAGGCGGGGAATGTCGACTCCGTGTATTTGCCGACGGACCGCCAGACGGGGCAGCCCCGCGGCTTCGGTTTCGTCGAAATGACCAACAGCAGCGATGCTGAGAACGCGATTCGCATGTACGACGGCTACACGATCGGGGGCCGGCAGATTCGCGTCAACCAGGCCCGTGAGCGCGAGGACCGGGGAGGCTACGGGGGCGGTCGCCGCTAGGGTAACCACCGCTGCCACTTGAGGATCACCTCTCAGTGATGACGCCACGCCTGCCGAACACCGGTCAAGCCATTTCTCGCTGGTCCCGTGAAGGGCAGAGAGGCATGGCTTGACGTGCCGGCGGCACAGCGAATCATTGTTGGAGAAACCGGCTAGAAGGGCACGCCAACCCTGGGGATGGCGTGCCTGCTGGTCTTTATGCGGCCCCGGCGCTTGCTTCACGGGCCCTGTCTTCGTGATGCCCTGAGCCGGCGCACTATGCCCCGGGCCACCGGGGCCAGCAGCAGGCCGCTCAACGCCCCGACCAGCACGTCGCTGGCGTAGTGCACGCCGAGATAGAGGCGTGAGAAGCCGACCAGAGCGGCCAGGCCGTAGAGCGGCGCCGCCCAGCGGGGGTAGTGCGCGCTCGTCAGCTGGGCCGCGGCGAAGGCAACGGCGCTGTGGGCCGAAGGGAACGAATAGCCCGTCGGCTTGGCGCCGACCACCGACGACAAGGCGAGGGCCCGGAAGGGCCTCATCCGTCCGAACAACCTTTTCACCACCAGCTCGACGGTCATGCCCGCCAACCACATCGCCGGCACCACTTCGCGGGCCGCCCGTCGGCCGGGCGCCCCGTCCAGCCTGGCCACGATCTCCAGAGCTGCCGCCCAGGCCAATCCCTTGTTCATCAACGCCGAGAGCAACCTCATGGCGAAATCGAGGGCTGGGGGATGAGGCAGCGAGTTGACCAGCAGAAAGAGCGAGGTATCCAGCTCGCCGACTGGGCCGAGCTGTCGCTGCAGAACACTCAGTCTTCGTCGGGCGCGTCGGCGCTGTTGCTCAGGCTGTTTGGCGGGATCGAAAGGCCGTTGCTCGCCCTCGTCCAGAGGCACGGCCACCCTGACGGCTGCCGGTACCACTTCAATCAGCAGTTCCGGCAAATCGAGCGCTTCTCCATCGGCCTGGGCCGGCAGAGCGCGGTCGGGCACTATGCGAACGCTACGGCGGACCCTGCCGTGCAGCAGCACAGGACTGCGCTCCACGCCCTGGAAGATGTCCCAGGCCAGCCGCAGAAAGCCTCCGATACCCCTCGTCCGCCAGACGACCAGATCCAGTTCACCGTCGGTGGCTGAGATCTGGCTTGCCCACTCCGGCCCTAGCGGCCGCATCAGGCCGGCGTTGGCGACCAACGCCCCATCGCCGCTCACCTGCGAACTCACCCCGTCGACGGTGATCGAGAAGCGGCGCGGGCGGTAGTTCAGCACCTTGCCGACGAATGTGGCGGCGTACGCCAGCATCCCCAGGCGTTTCTTCTGCTCGGGCGGCGTTTTCTGCATGACGGTCGCCCCAAGGCCGATCTCGCCGTTCAGGAAGTAGTACCGATCGCCGATCTTGAGCGCGTCCAGGGTGGCGGTGGCGTGGTCGCCGGCAAGGAGTGCGGCCCCCAGCGAGAGGTCCGGTGGAATGCCCAGGTCGCGCGCCAGCATGTTGTCGGTGCCAGCCGGCAAAATGCCCAGCGTGAGCGATTTGCCCACAAGGTGGTGAGCGACAGCGGCCACAGTCCCGTCGCCACCGACGGCCACCACCAGACTAACGCCTTCCCGTTCGGCGCTGGCGATCGCCTCCGCCATCTGTCTGTGCGTACCGATCTCCGCCAGCGCGTAATGCCAGCCCGCCGCGACGAACTCCGTGTCGACCAGGGAGCGAAGTTTTTCATCTACGTAACTGCCGGCCTTCGGGTTGACGATCACGAGGGCACGTCGTTTCCCGGCCCTCACCACTTGTGCGTCCTGTCGTGGGTTGTCTTCAGCTCGCAGCGCCACTCTTGACTCCCATGTACTGTAGTCCCTGCTGCTAAGGCACTCATCGTGCCAGGTAGATGCCGGCTCAACCGGCGCCACGCCGCGGCCAACGGCGGTCGTGCCGGCCCTGCCACGACCTCGGCCGGCGGCGGCACGGGAAGTGCCTGCAGGCCAGCGCAATGGGTAGAATAAACCCCGAGGAACCGCCGAGCGGCCAGCACGGCAACTGGCGACGGCGGCTCGCCGGCCTTTCGCTGAGTCTTACCGTCGGCCTGGCGCTCGGCGTGATCGCCCTCTACGCCTTCAGTGCCCTAGCCGAAGACGTGGCGGGCAACGAAACCCAATCATCATGGCAATTGGGCTCTCCCGCCTTTATCTAGGCGTGCACTACTTCACCGACGTGGTAGCCGGCTATCTGGCCGGCTTCGTGTGGGTGGACGCGGTGCTGATCGGCGTGGGCAACCTCTTCCCCGACGTCGGCCCCGGCGCCCCAGGTCCTCCCCGCGGCCCACCTGGATCCAAAGGCCGGCGGCCGAGCTGAGCTCCCCTGTGGCCGAACGGCGGACTTGTGACGAACGCAAACCCTCCCTTGGCGTAGCCAACGGGCCTTGGCAGCACCGTTGACAGTGGGTCCGGCCCGCTTCATACTTGCGCCCGATGGCAGGCTTGCTGGTAGGCTTAAGGGGACGACCGCTGGGGCGGGCGGCCGGGTGGACCTACGCCGTCGCCTGGCTCGGGCTTGGCCTCTGGCTGCTCTACTACCTGGGCGTCTACTGTGGCTTCGCCTACAGTATCCTCCGCTTTCCCTTCGATTTCGACCAAGGCGAGGGCTACGACGTCAATAGCGCCTGGGCTCTGGTCCAGGGGTTGCCGATCTACGGTTCACCCGACGTGTACCCCTTCTACTCGTCCAACTACCCCCCGCTCTACACTCTCCTGCTAACCCCCGCGGTGGCCCTGCTTGGCCCCAGGCTGTCGATGGGTAGGCTGCTCTCTCTGGCGGCGACGGCTGCCGTCGCGTTGCTCATAGGCTGGGTTGTGCGTCGCCATACCAAGCGCTGGCTGCCAGCTCTGGCGGCGGGATTGCTCTTTCTCGCCTCTCCCTATGTGTATCACACCACTGCGCTGGCGCGCGTCAACGCCCTCACCCTGGCCTTGGCCCTGGCTGGAGTGGTGGCCTGCGAGCGAGCCGGCGAGGGGACCGGTCGCCCTCGCGCTTGGACCGTGGCAACTGGGGCTCTCCTGCTGGCCGCCCTGTACACGAAGCAAACGGCTATTGATGCCGCTGCCGCCGCCTGTCTGTTTCTCGCGCTTCGCGACCGCTCCCGCGGCCTGGCCCTCGCCGCCGGACTGCTCGGGGCGGGCACGGCACTGTACCTGGCTATCGACCTGGCCACCGCCGGCGGTTTCACGCTCAACCTCGTCTGGGCCAACGCCAATCCCTTTACTCTCGCGCAGGCCCTGACCTACTACGGGAACTTCGTCGAAACCCATCTTCTGCTGCTGGCGGGGGCAGCGGGCTTCGTCGTCGCCTCGCTGCGCCGCGGCGGCTGGCGCGGCCTGCCGGTCTACGCCTGGTACTTCCTCTTCGGCCTGCTCACCGCCGCGGGCACGGGCAAGTGGGGCGCGGGGGAATCGTACTTCCTGCCCGCGATCGCCAGCACCTGCCTGCTCTGCGGACTTGGTTTGGGCCGGCTTGAGGTGGCCTTGTCGAGGCTGCGGCCGGCGTCGGCTCTGGCGGTGACGCTGGCCCTAGCGCTGGCCGGGGGGTGGCAACTGCTGCTTCTCTGGCACGGACCGCTGGCATTTCCCCAGTGGGGCGCCTACGACCGGGGGCCGCAGGCTGGGACTTTGAGTGCTGCGCCCACCGCGGCAGACACCGCCGCCGCCTGGGGCCTGGTGGACAAGTACATTCGCAAGACGACCGGGAATGTGCTGGTCGAGGAGAGCGCCTTCCTGCTAGTAGACGGCCGGCGGGTGCTGGGCAACGCCACCCAGCAACGCAACCTTTACGAAGCAGGCAGGCACGACCCAGCCGCCCTGGTGGGACTGCTAGAGCGGCGGGAAATCGCCCTCGTGATTCTCAACGGCCAGCAGTACCCCGCGCCGGTGCTGCGGGCGATCGGCCGCAACTACTACGCCATCGACACCGTCGAGGTACGGGGCTCCCACTTTCTGATCCTCATTCCGGGCGGGCGCTAGCGCTCAGTCCGCGCCTGCGGCCGCGTGCTATAATGCCTCGGCCGTCACCAAGCCTCAGTGGGTGTGAAGCCAATGTACGACGTCGTCACTTTCGGCGAGACCATGGTCCGCCTCAGCCCGCCGGGCCAGAGGCGTCTCGAACAGACCAACACCCTGGAAATGGGCATCGGCGGCACCGAGCTCAACACCGCCTGCGCGCTGTCCAGACTCGGCCGTCGCGTCTGTTGGGTCTCCAAGCTGGTAGACAACGCGCTCGGCCGCTTCATCGCCAACAAAGGCCGCGAGTTCGGCGTGGACGTGGGGCAGATAGCCTGGACCGGCGAGGGCCGCGTGGGCACCTACTTCATCGAGCAAGCGGCCCAGCCGCGACCCATCAGCATCATCTACGACCGCCGCGACTCGGCCATCACGACGCTGCGGCCGAGCGAGATCGACTGGCCCAGCCTCTTCCAGCAAGCGCGTCTGTTCCATACCACGGGCATCAACCCCGCTCTCGGACCCAACGTCGCCCGCGAGACCAAGGCGGCGATGGCCGCGGCCAAAGAGGCCGGCTGTAAGGTGAGCTTCGACCCCAACATGCGCTTCAACCTCTGGACGGTCGCAGAGGCTCGGCGCGCCTTCCTGGAGCTGCTGCCCTACGTGGACGTGCTGTTCTCGCCGGCCGAGGCCCTGGACCTGTTTTTCGACCTCAAGGGCGAGCCGATAGAAGCGGCGCAGGCGGCGCGCGAGCGCTGGCACCTGGAAGTGGTGGTAATGGGCCGGCGGGAAAGTCTGGGGCAGCTGCGTGGCGCCTGGAGCAGCTTGGCCGTCGCCGACCAGGTCTGCGAGGGCCAGCGGCGCGAATTCGAGGTCGTGGACCGCATTGGCGCGGGCGACGCCTATGCTGCCGGCTTCTTGCACGGTTACTTGGATGGCGACCTGGCCAAAGGCGTCGCTTATGGCGACGCACTCTGCGTTCTCAAGCACACGGTGCCGGGCGACTTGCCCTGGCTAACGATGGCTGAGGTGGAAGACCTGCTGGCCGGGGGCGCTAGGAGCATCAGGAGGTAGGGCGATGGGCAGGAAGGATGAAGACCTGCGACGGATAGAGGAGTGCGGCGTGGTGGCCGTGGTTCGCCTGCGGGACGCTGCGCCGCTGCTGCAGGTGGCAGAGGCTCTGCAGGCCGGCGGGATTAACGCCATCGAGTTCACGATGACCACCCCCGGCGCGCTCGACATCATCGCTCAGGTGACGGCCCGCTATCCGGAAAAGGTGGTATGGGGCGCCGGCACGGTGCTCGACCCGGAGACCTGCCGGGCGGCGATCTTGGCCGGGGCGCGCTTCGTCGTCTCCCCCACCCTGAATCTCGAAGTGATCAGGCTGTGCCACCGCTACAGCGTGGTCTGCGTACCGGGAGCCTTCACGCCCACGGAGATACTCACCGCCTGGGAGAACGGGGCCGACGTGGTCAAGGTCTTCCCGGCCACGGCCCTGGGCCCCGCCTACTTCAAGGACGTGCTGGCGCCTCTGCCGCAGGTAAAGCTGCTGCCGACAGGCGGCGTTAGCCTGGCCAACTGCGGCGACTTCATCAAGGCGGGCGCGGTAGGCGTGGCAGTGGGCAGTGCGCTGGTGAAGCCGGACGACGTCGAAGCCGGCCGCTTCGACGTCCTAGCCGAGCGAGCCTCCCAGTTCGCCGCCGCGGTCAAAGCGGCACGGGTCCTGCGCAATTGACCAGCGGGCACCCCCCGTGGGTGTCCGGGTCTCGTTCTTCGCCTGCTCCGGCGAGGAGCGGGGGCGAGGGACGACGTCCGGTGGGCGGGCGAGGGCCTTTCGCGCCGGGAGCACGGCGCGCGCGGGTGGCGACACCCGCACCCATTCGGCCCGACCGTAACCACACAGCGCGGGCCGCACTTAATCGCTGGGCCCCGTGCCGTCGCCGGTCGCTCGTCGCTTTTCGCTTGTAACGCCGTAGGCGCGGACATCGTCGTCCGCGCCTTTCTTTCTGCCCTAGCCCAATTCCTTGGCCCGGGCCAGCACTTCCTCCGCCCGGTCGACGTTGAAGGCGCCGCAGACGCACGGTCGCGCCAGGTAGCGCGCGGCCCGAGCGGGCGTCAGCTTGCCCAGCTTGACCCAGTCGATCATTTTGCGGGCGTGGTTGTGGGAAATCATACCGTGCCCGCACATCGTGGTCAGTTCTAGCACTTGCTGGCTGGGTAGACGTTCCGTGCGGCCGAGTATGCCCAGGGAGTGCTCGATGCTGTGGCGGACCAAACCTTGCGAACGCAGTATCTCGTCCACCACGTCGGCCAAGCCGCTGATGTTGACCGAAATGCCGAGGTCCGCCTCTTTGAGCCGCTTGACCAGCCGCCGCAACTTCTCCGGGTCGCTGAAGGTCGCGGCCACGGTCGTGGCCTCGTCGTCGACGGCCTGCACGAGCTGACGCACGTCGTCCACCGTGTAGAGGTTGCGCCCGGCCGTACCGACGTTGACCGGGCCTTCCTCTAGGGCCATCTCCAGGAAGCGGCGCACCTTCTCGCCCGAACCGTCGCGGTTGATGCCGCGGGCAGGGTGGAGAAAGATCACGTAGTCGCGGATCAGGCTCTCGCGAGTGCCCTGCCGGTGCAGTGTGTTGGTCATGCCGGTGTCTCCGCTACAGGTGACGTTTCGGCGAAGAGCGGCCGCCCCAGGCCCAGGTTCGTCTTGCTGTTCAGCGACAGGGCGAAGCCGCAACCCTCCACCGCGGCCACATAGGGCACTTCGCCCCGCGACCCGCAGCGCGCCGACACGCCGGCGCTAATCACCGTGTCGATGTGGCGCGCCGCTTCTTGCAACGTCGCCAGGACGGAGGGCAGGTGTTCGAGGTCGGTGCGGCACTCTATGATGGCCGACATCACCTTCTCATCCAGCACGTCCTCCCGCAAGGTGCCCGTGGCGGGATCGCTCATGAGGTGGGTCACTGGGTTCCTTGCTTCGAAGCGGACGCCGGCCTCGGCCAGGGCTTGGGCGACGCTCTGCAGGTCGCGGAAGCGCGTTCCCAGGCCGGGCCGTCCCAGCTCGACGACCAGGCCGATGTCCCCCGCGCGCAGGCGGCCGGTGACGTCGTTACTCTTGATCTCCTCCGTTCCCCGGCCGCCCACGCCGGTGGAGGGGTGCTTGATGGTGGGGTCGCTGAACACCGCCCGCAGCGAGCGCGGCCAGGCCAGCTGGAGTGGCATCAACGCCCCGGTAGGGCAGACGTCGGGTTC
The DNA here is from genome assembly GCA_023473795.1 of Chloroflexota bacterium. Taxonomy (GTDB): domain Bacteria; phylum Chloroflexota; class UBA6077; order FW602-bin22; family JAMCYS01; genus JAMCYS01. The sequence goes on from JAMCYS010000146.1 coordinate 21,090, forward strand.
CGGATCGTAGGCCAAGCTAACGTGTCCCAGGCCCCAGCGAATCGCCCGCACGAGCAGCGGGTTGCGGCGTTCATTGCGCAGAGTCCGATAGCAGGTATTGCACTCCACGCACTCGTTCTCATTCACCGTGACGCGGCCGCGCTCGACCGAAATCACGCCCATACTGCAGACGGGCACGCAGTTGCCGCAGCCCACGCACTTGTTCTGGTCTATCTTCACCGCAGGGTCCTCTCTTGGCAGGAAACGCCGCCTCTCTCGTGGCGGCGCTCGACGGACGCTACCGTAGCAGGGCGGTGGGGGACTGTCAACGTGGCCTGAGGTTTAGGACTCCGGCTCCTCCGCCCAGTCGGGCTCGTCCCCGGCGACCCCGGTTACGGCCTCGCGACCGGCCGGGCAGAGGTCAAGGAAGTCGCACCAGCGGCAGAGAAAGCTGGGGCTGGACTTGAACTCCCGCTCGGCTTCGATGTCGGCCCTGGTCGCGAATAGCTCTTCGCGCGCCCAGCGCAGGTCGGCCTCGCCCGGCTGCACGGGGCGCCGGCCCTCGCCGTTGAGGAAGAGAAACGAGGCGGAGCGGACGTCGAAGTGCAAAGATCCGGAAAGGATGAGCGCGTAGATTAGCAACTGCAGGGCATCGGCTCCCCGGCTGCTCTTGCCGGTCTTGTAGTCCACCACGTGGCAGCCCCCCGTGCCGTCTACGTCCACCCGATCGATCTTGCCGTCCAGCCGGAAATCGCTGGTCAGATAGGTTGAGTAGGTGGCTTCCAACATAGACGGACGGGCCTGCGCTTCCTCGCAGTTGCACAACCAGCGCAGCTGCGCCAGGCCGCGGCGCCAGTACATGACCTCTTCGTCGCGTGAAGTATAGCCCGCCCGCGTCTCGGCCCAGCGATCGACGAGGATGGCCCGCGCCTGTGCGTAGCCGCGCTCGTGGTTGGCCGGGCCGAGGAACTGTTTGAGCGTGGCGTGCATCGTCTGGCCGAAGATGAGAAAAGGCCACTGTTTGTGCAGCTCGGCGTGCCGGCGGTCCACGTAACGATACCAGTAGCGCCGCCGGCACTGCCGGAAAATGCTCAGCCTGTGGGGGGAAAGCCTGAACACGGCACGTCCTCGCTACTGGCCCTCTATTGAAGGCCAGTATAGCGACGGTGCGTCGGGCGATCAAGCGATGACGGAGGGAAGGAGACTGCTATGAGAATGAGCACGGACCGTTGGCGCATGTAGGGGCGACCGGCCCTAAAGGACTTCCTACGGTCGCCGGTCGCCCCTACCAGGCAGCTCGCGCAGCATCAGCGGGCCGCCGCCGACGAAGGTGAACTCCCCCCACTGGCAGCGATAGATGCCGGTGGCGCCTTCCAGGTCGAGGGTGTACACACCCCCTTCAGGGAAGACGACGCTCTCAGTGTCGTTCTTATCGGCCAAAAAAGGCGTAAGGGGCGACATCCTTTACACCCTGCGACACCTGGCGGTTGACGAAGTCCGGGCAATCATGCTTGGCAAGAGGATGCGGCAACAGCATCTGTCCTCAATTCGGAGCATCCAGCGGTTGCGCCAGGCGCTGCCGGAGATGATCGTCGCACCCGCGCACGATCATCTCCGCCTATATGTCGCGGTATCTTGAGCCTTTCCTGGCCGATGGAGTGCTGTCGCCTGAGGAGCGACAGGCGATCAAAGCCCATGAAGCCCGGTTGTTCGATGGATCGGGCCACGTGCTACCAAGCGCTCTATCACGCTACATTCCCTCAGCCGCCAAAGGACACGTGGGCACCGTGGCTGAGCCGTAGTCGAGATTCAATGCTGCCCGGGAAGTGAACGAGATAATCGAGCCGCTGTTCGCTCCCAGGACATCGGTAGGTTATTCGTCGCTGCGGGGCCGAGGGACTTACGTCACGGTGGCGCCTGCACCGCATACGCCTACAGGCAGGGCGCGGCCGCAGTCGGCTGAGAAGGCTGGAGAGCGATGGCTACTATGGCTGAAGCCTTGGGCTTCTGGGGCACGGGTTCCCATCTCGCGGCAACGCGTAACCCTGGGGTCCCTACAAGTAGGCCTTGATCTTGCGCGCGGCGGCCGGGCTCATGCCCGGCGCCTCCGCCAGCTCGTCGATCGTCGCGGCCCGGATGGCCGTGAGGCTGCCGAACTTGCGGAGCAGCGCGGTCTTGCGCTTGGGGCCGATGCCCGGCACTTCGTCCAGCTGGGAGCGGATGCTGCTCTGCTGGCGCAGGCCCCGATGGTAGGTCACGGCGAAGCGATGGGCCTCATCGCGGATGCGCTGCAGCAAGAACAGCCCTTGCGAGTCGCGTGGCAGGAGCACGGGCTCGCTCCTTCCCGGCACGAACAGCTCCTCGCGTTCCTTGGCCAGGCCGACTATCGGCAGCTCCTGCAGCCCCAGTTCGTCGCGCACCTCCAGCGCCGCCGAGAGCTGCCCCTTGCCGCCGTCCACGATCAGCAGGTCGGGCAGCGCCCCCCAGGGGCTATCGGGCGGGGCTTTGGCGTCTGCCTCCTCGCTCGCCTCGGCCACCCGTAGACTCTCCAGCGCTCGCTTGAAGCGGCGGGTCAGCGTTTCCTGCAGCATGGCGAAGTCGTTGGCACCTTTCACCGTCTTGATGCGGAAGCGGCGGTATTCGGAGTTCTTGGGCCGCCCTTCTTCGAAGACCACCATCGAGCCGACCGCGTTCGTGCCCTGGGTGTTGGAGATGTCGTAGCACTCGATGCGCCGCGGGTCTTCCGGCAGCCCTAGCGCCTGCGCTAGCTCCGTCACGGCGAGCGAGGTCTTCTGCTTGTCTGCCAGCCAGCGAGCGCGAATCGCCGCCAGTGCCTCGGCGGCGTTCTCGGCCACCATGTCTACCAGCAGCTTCTCCTCCACCTTGCGGGGTATAGACAGGCGAACCTGGTCGCCGCGCCGTCGCCGCAGCCAGGTCTCCAGAATCTCCATCTCGGCCGCGGCGTTCTGTAGCAGTATCTCCTCCGGAATGTAGGTGGCCTCGCTGTAGAACTGGGTGAGGAACGAGTTCATGATGGCCCTGGCGTCCTCGTCCTGCGTGCCCTCGAGCACGAAGTGCTCGCGCCCCACTAGCTTGCCCTGGCGAACGAAGAAGACCTCCACGCAGGCCTCGCCGTCGTTGCGGGCGAAGGCAACCACGTCCTGGTCGTTGAGCGCCGTCGAGATCACCCGCTGGCGCTCGACCGTCTTCTCCACGGACTGAATCTGGTCGCGAAGGAAGGCGGCGCGCTCATACATGAGATTCTCGCTGGCCTCGTCCATCTGGGCGTGCAGCTGATCCACGATCTGTCCGGTCTTGCCCTCCAGGAAGAGGCAGACCTGGTCGATCATGGCCATATACTCTTCGCGCGTGCAGGCGCCCACGCAGGGGCCAAGGCAGCGGCCGATGTGGTACTTCAGGCAGGCCCGCTTCTGACCGTGCTCGGCCACGTTGCAGGTGCAGTAGGGGAAGATGTGGTTCAGCAGGTCGAGCGTGCGGCGCACCGATCGTGTATCCGTGAAGGGGCCGAAGTAGCGAGCGCCATCGCTGGCGATCTTGCGCCGGATCTCCGGTCGCGGCCAGGGGTCGTCGAGGCCGACCCTCAGGTAGGGGTACTGCTTGTCGTCGCGCAGGCGGACGTTGTAGCGGGGGCGGTGCTCCTTGATCAGGTTGCACTCCAGGATCAGCGCCTCGATCTCCGAGTCCGTGACGATGTACTCGAATTCGGCTACCTGGCCCATGAGGCTGCCGACCTTGGGCGATTGTCCACCGCGCTGGAAATAGGTCCGCACGCGGTTGCGCAAGTTCACCGCTTTGCCGACGTAGAGGATTCTGTTCTGGGCGTCTTTGTAGATGTAGACGCCGGGCTTGTTGGGCAGCCCCTTGACCCTGGTCTTCAGCTCGCCGTATTCCGCCAATTGCGCCTCCGGCGCAATTCTAACATAACGCTCCCGGCGGGCGTAGGCGAGCAAAAGGAAACCCGGCGCGCCACAGCGGCCGCGGCTAGGTGCAGGACCTATGCCCTGCTCAGCGGGCGGAACGCAGGTGTCCCGGGGTGAGTTGGAGCTGGCAACGGGCGGCGCTCAGCCAGCCACGGAGACCCCGATCAGACTGCCTATGGCGTAGGTGACGGCCGCAGCCGCCGCGCCGATCAGCAGCATGCGGCCGCCGCTGAACACGGGGTTGCGGCCGGTGAACAGCGAGAGCGCGGCGCCGACTCCGAAGAGGGCGAACGCGCTCAGCAGGGCGCTAACCGCGACGGCCGTCAGCCCATGGAGGAACAAGAAAGGCAGCACGGGCAAGACGGCGCCCACCGAAAAGGCCGCGAATGAGCTGCCGGCCGCGCTCCAAGGCGAACCCAGCTCCTGGGGGTCGAGCCCCAGCTCTTCCCGCGCCAGCGTATCCAGCGCCACCTGGCTATCGCTCACCAGGGTTTGTGCCAGACGCTCTGCCTCTATCTTGGGCACGCCCTTGGCGCGGTAGATCAGCGCCAGTTCTTCCTTCTCTTCTTCCGGCGTTGCCGCCAATTCCTCCCGCTCCAGGCGCAGTTGGCGTTCGAAGACCTCCCGCTGGGCGCGCATCGAAACGTATTCCCCCGCGGCCATCGAGAAAGCGCCGGCCAGCAGGCCGGCTATGCCCGCCAGCAGCACGAAGCGCCCGCTCTCCGGCGAGTTGGCGACCCCGCCGGCCACGCCCATAACCAGGCTGAGGTTGGACACCAGGCCGTCGTTGGCGCCGAAGACGGTGGCCCGCAAGCTGCCGCCGGCTCCGCCGCCCCGGTGCCAGTTCTCCCGGCCGGCGATGTCCGTCTCCCCGGCACCCCGGGCCAATTGGCGAAAGGTCTGGGCGTGGGAGTCCTCCTCCCATGCCAGGTCGGCCGTCCCCGGTTGGTTGGCGTAGCCGGCCGCGTCCCGCCGCTCCAGAGAGTCCACGATGCCTATGACCGCCCTGTTGCCGAAGTGGCGGGCCAGCCAGCCCAGAACGCGGGCGCGGAAGCTGGGCCCGCCGACGTCGGCGCTGGCCCCCACGGCGCGCAACCTGGCAATCCAGAGGTCGGCGTGCCGTTGTTCGGCCCGCGCCAGGTCGGCGTACAGTTGTTTGCGTTCGGCATCCGACTCCGCCGCGGCCATTGCCCGGTAGAGGGCTACACCGTCGTTCTCCGCCTTGAGATTGGCGCGATAGCGCCGGATATCGTCCTCACGCCTCGGCCCCGAGGCGCCGTCTCGCTCTGCCATGCGATTCCTCCCCGTCGAAGGGCAGGCCATGCCTAGACCCGGCCATAACATCCATTGTACCACTGGGCCGCGGCTGAAGGTCAGGCTGCAACCCCCTTCGACCGTTTGGCTCTGGCGGCGGCTGGGCTTACAATTGATAGCTGCTGTCTTTGCCCATCGAGGTGCTGTTGCCTGGCCGTGGCCAGCCCCTCGTGGGCCAGGTGAACGACGACCTGGCCCGATACCTCCGCCGCCGGCCTCTCTTGTCGCGAGGGGATGCTGCCCTTGCCTCAGACTGAGACCCTCTTGACTTGATATTCCCATCCCCGTGCCTCTTCCCGGTGGTCGGCATCCGCTGCCGGCGAGCATCGGAATCGGTGAGGGGCTCCCGTCGGCACTGCCGCCTAGAGCCGTCGTCCCGGCGTTCCGCTGCAACGTGCTTCAGGCGCCGTGCCACGAAGATATGGGATTGACAGGCTAGGCGCAATCGTGCTTGTCCCAGGGCTGGCGGGTCTTCCGGGCCAGGGCAGCCTGCATGCGCTCCAGGCCACCCTGCAACTTGGCGATTTCCTTGTCCTTAGCCTGCGTGTCCTTCAGTGCCTGCCAGATGATGGCTCCATCGACGGTCTCCGGCACGGGCAGGTCGGCAAGATGGCACACCGTCGGCACTACGTCCTGCAGGCCAACCGTGCGTGCTATTCGCGTGCCCTTCTTCACGCCAGGACCATTGAAGACCAGCAGGCCGCGCAAGGAGCCCAGGCTCCATTCGCCCGTCGGCAGGATGTTGCCGTGCTGGCTGCCGAACCAGGGATAGACCGCGTATACCACGTCGCCCACCCTGTCGCCGTAGAGGCCAAGTAACCTGGCGTCTTGCTTGGTCAGAGCTAGCGCCGCCGGCCGCGTGCCGGTCTTGGGATGCACGTAGGTGAGTAGGGCGTCGACGATCTGTTGCTGCACCTGCTCGTAGTCCGCCCGCTCGACGATGCCCTCGGGATCGCGCCCCTTCAAGTTCACGTACACGTAGCACACCCGCTGGGGGATCGCCTTGGAGCGGCTGGCGTCCGCCTGGCCGGTTAGGCCCAGCGTCTTAAGGATGTCGCCATACCAGCCCTCGCCCACTTCGTGCCCTTCGGACTCCCTGCCGACCGCTGCCAGACCCGCCGGTACCAGGGCGTCGAAGGGATCGAAGGACGGCCCATCGGCCGTCGCGCCGTGGTCCGACACCAGCACTATCAGCGTATCCCGGCCCGCCGCCTCGACGATGCGCCCGACCATGCGGTCCTGGCTCTCGTAGATGCGCCGGTGCGCGTCCCAGAACCGCTCGCGTCTAGCGTCGTCTGGGTCCGTAGCCGGGTCGATATCGTTCATTAGCATATGATAGAGGAAATCGGGCGGGTGCGAGTGCATGCAGAATAGATCCCAATCCGGCACCGCCTGGAGAAGTGAGGTCGCCCACTCAGCGCAGAACGTGCCGTAGAGGTCGGCGCACTCGACGTAAGTCTCCAGATCGATGGTTCCGTAGGAGTACTCCACGAGGCCCATGCTGGGCACCGGTATGCCCTCGGGCGAGTCGATCTTGGCCAGGAGGTCGGGGTGGGTCATCAAGGGTGCCATGTCCACCAAGGCGGTCAAGAACAGGCGAAAGTCCTCGGCGTCTGCCGAAAGTTCCACCAGCTTGGCGCGGAAGAAAACCTCTCTTGCCGAACCGTCGGCGAGATTCATCGTGGTCCAGACCTTGGGGCTCCACTCGCCCACGTGCAAGGTGAAGAAGGCATCTCGCAGGTTCTTGTTGGGCGAGAGGGTGATGGAGTCGTAGGTATCGCCGCCCGACTGACGGGCCAGAACATACCAGGTGGTTGGCTCGGGCTCGCCGGCTGCCTCGGGGAAGTTTAGCTTGGCCGCCAACTCCAGCGGCTCTTCCCCGGGCTCGGTCAGGTTGAGCCAGCCCTCGGCTGACGCGAACTCAGAGCGGATGGCACCCGGGTAGATGCCGGTGGTGATCACCTGGTTGGCGCAGAAGTTGAACTTGGCCTGCAGGCCAGGCAGCCCCGTCCGCACCTCGCCTGGAGTGAGGCCAGCCCCACCCACGACCACGCCGGACGTCATCCGCGAGGGCCAGGAGACCGGGTAGTTGAAGACGATGCACTTCTTTCCTGCCTTGTCCGCCGCTTCCCAAATAGTCTCGGCTTGTACGTCGGCGCTGTCGAAGTTCTGGATGGTGTTTGCGTTGATCGGCGACTGGCCTGGCCGGTGTTGGCGCCAGAAGTCGGTGATGCCGTGGGTGCCGATTAGAGCGCCGGTGGCGATAGTGATCCAGTTGGGCGGTGTGATCGTGGGGTAGGGCACGAGGCAATTCTCGGCGAAAGCCCCTCCCTCGACAAGGCGCTTGATATTGGGTAGGTAGCCGTCCGCAAGATGCTTCTCCAGTAACGGCACTACCGGACAATCGAGGCCGATGATCGCTATGCGTTTCGGTTTGCTCGCCATTGTCTATCTCCCTCTGGCCTAGGTTGACTGATAGCAGGCCAGATCGCCGTTCGGCCTGCCTATCCAGCACCGGTATTCTACAGACAGCGGGCTGAACATTCTAGCTAGCTCGCCCTCATCTGACGCCACCCGCCAATAGTAACGATCGGCGTTAGGCCCCTTGACCGCTGGCGCAAGGTTCGGAGTAGCGCTGGGGGAGGAATCCCCAGATCTAGCGGCTTCGGGCCGGGTTAACGCCGGCCCACCGTTTGCATCGGCCTCCGGCACCCTGCTATACTGCGCCGGTGCACGGTGGGCGCCATGCAATCAGTCAAGGTTAGGCGGAGCGGGCGACGCCGAATCGGGGCCTACCCGGTCCTGATCCTGGCCGCCCTGCTTTTCCTCATACCAACGGGAGTACTACCAGGCGTCGACCTGTTCAGCGGGCGGTCGTACGCGAGTATCTCTGTGCCACGGACTATCCCCAACACCGACCTCAACCCCTACGGGGCCAATTTCTTCCTCCACCTGGAAGCCGAACAGTGGAAGATAGACAAGACCCTGCAGATGGCCGGGGAGGCGGGGCTCGGCTGGGTGAAGCAGCAATTCCCCTGGGAGAACTTGGAGATGAGCAGCGGTCGTTTCTGGGACGACCGCTACAACGTGAGCACTTGGGACAAGTTCGATTACATAGTGAACACGGCGGCCAAGAACGGCCTGCAGGTAATCGCCCGTCTCGACCGGCCGCCCGACTGGGCGCGCGAGCCCAACACCACGCCCCTCTCCCCGCCCAAGGACTTCGCCGCTTACGGGCGTTTCGTGGCCGAGGTGGCCAAGCATTTCAAGGGGCGGGTGCGCTACTACCAGATATGGAACGAGCCGAACCTGACCGAGGAATGGGGCGGCAAGCCGGTCGATCCCAAGGCCTACGTCGAACTGCTCAGGGTGGCTTGCCAGGCGATCAAGAAGGTCGATCCGAACGCCTATGTTCTGAGCGCGCCTCTGGCGCAAACCGTAGAGAACAACCCGGCCCACTTGAGCGATGTCGCCTTTCTAGAGGCGATGTACAACAACGGCGCCCGGCAGTACTTCGACATCCTGTTCGCCAACGCCTATGGGTTCAGCCTTCCTCCTGAGGATGCGCCCGACCCGGCCAAGCTGAATTTCTCGCGTGTGTTGCTCATGCGGCAGGTGATGGAGCGCAACGGGGATGGAGCGAAGCCCGTTTGGTTCAACGAATTCGGCTGGAACGCCTCGCCCGCGGACCTGCCCGCGGAACGGTTGCTCTGGGGTCGGGTGACCGAGCAGCAGCAGGCCGAGTACACGGCGAGGGCCATTCAGATGGCCCGTCGTGACTGGCCTTGGGCCGGGGTGTTCAACGTCTGGTTCTTCCGCCAAACCGGCCAACAGTACCAGTGGGACGACTCGCAGTTCTATTTCCGGATGGTCGACGTGGGGTTCACCCCGCGCCTCGTCTACAAGGCGGTGCGCCAGGATACGGTGCCGCTGTTCACGGCCGGCCCCGGGAGCTACCAGGAAATGAACCCGGCGCTCGTCTTGCAGAGCAGCTGGGATTACGTGCGCGACGACAAGGCCGACGCCAAGGGTTACCTGGCGAGCGATCGCACCGGCGACAAGGTCACGGTCACGTTCCATGGCGGCTCGTTGGCTCTGCGCATTCTCAAGGGCCCGGAATGCGGGCGGCTGTACGTTTCCCTGGACGGCAACGGCGTGGAAGGGTTGCCGCACGATGCCGCGGGGCGGAGCTACCTGGATCTCTATGCGGATTCCCCGACCTGGGTGGAGTTGCCGGTGGCGGGGGGCCTCCGCGCGGGGACCCACAATCTGGCCCTCACGGTGAGCGCGGAGCGTGATGCGCGGTCGCGTGGTCGTCTGGTCGCCGTCGACGGCTTCACGGTTGGCGAGGAGGGCCCTTTCCCCTGGCCACAGGTGGCGGCCGGGGGAGCCATTTTCGGCATCCTAATGGGCATGGTGGTCTGGCGACGGCGACGCGGCCGGTCGCGGGCCAGCGGAGGTAACGGTGTCTGAGGAACGGCGCTGGACGGGCAAACGGGCAATAATGCAAGCCGCGGTGATGGTGGCTGGCATTGCCACCTATGTGCTGGCGCCCTGGAGTGGCGTGGCGCTCTCGGGGTGGATGATCTTCACACTTACGGCGGGAGCCTGGCCCGGGATGGCCCTGCGCCTGATCGTGCTGTCGACGCCTTTCTACTTATTCCCCAAGACCGTGACCGATCTCCCCTTCTCGCCCACTGAGGCGATGCTGGTGGGGCTGCTCGTCGCCTGGCTGGTGCCCGCGCTGCGGCGCACCCTCCGCTCGGGCGGGCCGGGGCCGCGGCGGTTGCGCCTGGACTGGCCGATCGTTCTCTTTCTACTAGGGGCGGTGTTCGCGGGTCTCGCGGCGACCGACTTGGGCACGCACGCCCGCAACCTGCGCGTGGTGGTGCTGGAGCCGCTTCTCTTCTACTACCTGGCGAAGCGCGAGTCGCAGACCGAGGACGAGTTCTTCGGCTTGGTGGATGCCTGGTTGCTGGCGGGCGTGGCCGTATCGCTGTTTGCTTTCTACCAGTACCTGTTCACCAGCGATACTATCGTCGCCGAGGGCGTGGCCCGGGCCCGGGGGCTATACGGCTCGCCCAACAACCTCGGCATCTATCTGGCGCGGGTGTTGCCGGTTGCCGGCTGTCTCGCCGTTTGGGGGGAGCGCAGGCGCGGCCTCTACGCCGCGGCCTTCGCGGTTGTGGCGGCGGCCCTGGCGCTCACGTTCTCGCTGGGCGCCTGGCTGGGGGCGGCGGTGGCGCTGCTGCTCGTGGCGCTACTCGGCAGCCGTCGCCGCTTCGCCCTGGGCATCGTAGGCGTTCTGGCTCTGGCGCTGTTGGGCGGCTGGCTACTGGACCTGCCGCGGATCGTCTCGCACTTCAGCCCCGACGCGGCGACCTGGCGCTGGCGAGTCTACGTCTGGCAGGCGGGGATCAACATGGTGCGCGATCACCCCTTGCTCGGCGTCGGGCTCGACAACTTCCTGAAGCTGTACCCGAGCTATATGCTGCCGGAGGCCTGGCCCGAGCCCGGTCTCTCTCACCCGCATAACCTCCTGCTCGACCTGTGGCTGTCCACCGGTCTACTCGGTCTTGTAGGCGGCGTCTGGTTGATAGGACGCCAGCTGTGGCGCGCCTGGCGCAGCTGGCGTTTCGCCGACAGCGTCCAGCTACGCGCGGTGGGGCTAGGGCTGTTCGCCAGCACTGTGGACTTGGTCGTGCACGGCAGCTTCGACAATGCTTACTTCTTGGTGGACCTCGCGATGGTCTTCTGGTTGGTGCAGGCTCTGGCGGGTACTCGTCCACGACCCTACAAGGCCGCAGGTGCGGCCGGGGAAGGAACGGGGATGGCATCGGGACCCGCTTGGGAAAGAGAACAAGAGGAGGAAGGGCCGGCGCCCTGGGAGACGCCGTCCCACGCATCTTGAAGATACTAGTTGCAGGGGGCGCCGGCTTCATCGGCTCCCATCTTTGTGAGCGCCTTCTGGCAGAGGGTGACGAAGTCTATTGTCTCGACAATCTCAGCACCGGCCAGCGGGCCAACATAGAGCCGCTGGCCGGTCAGTCGCGCTTCCACTTCCGCGAGGCCGACGTGAGCGAGTCATTGGCGGACGAGCCGGCGGTGGATGCCATCTTCCATCTGGCGAGCCCCGCCAGCCCGCCCGGCTACTTCCAGCGGCCTTTAGAGACCATGCTCGCCAACAGCCTGGGGACCCACCGGCTGCTGGCGCTGGCCCAGCGGCAGGGGGCTCGCCTGTTGTTTGCCTCCACGTCGGAGGTTTACGGCGACCCGCTCGAGCATCCCCAGAGCGAGACTTACTGGGGCAACGTCAACCCGGTGGGCATGCGCAGCTGCTACGACGAAAGCAAACGGTTCGGCGAGGCCATAACAATGGTCTACGTGCAGAAGTACGGGGTCGACGCTCGCGTGGTCCGCATTTTCAACACCTACGGGCCGCGTTCCGACCCCGACGATGGGCGTTTGGTGCCGAACTTCGTCACTCAGGCCCTGAGGGGTACGTCGCTCACCGTCTATGGCGATGGCAGTCAGACTCGTAGCCTCTGCTACGTCTCCGACCTGGTCGAGGGCCTGGTGCGGGCGTTGCGTACCCCCGGCACCCGGGGTGGCATCTTCAATTTGGGCAATCCGGACGAACATACGATTCTGGAGTACGCTCAGATCATCAAACGCCAGACCGCTTCGCCTTCGCCCATCGTCTTCGTCGACATGCCGAGCGAGGACGAGCCCACCCGGCGCAAGCCGGACATCGCTCGCGCTCGTGAGGTGCTGGGCTGGGAGCCGAAGGTAGGCCTTAGCGAGGGCTTGGACCGGACGATTGCCTGGTTTCGAGAGAGGCTGGATCGGTAGATGAACGCGGCGCAGGGGCACTACGTCTGGTCAGGGCTTTCGCTGCCCCGAACGCTGGCTTGGGCGGCGCTGGTGCTGGCCGTGGCCCTGCCTTTGGCTGCTCTGCCTCTGCCCTACGCGGCGGCGCTGCTGGTTGGCACGGCGGTCGTGGTTTGGAGCGTGGCACGCCCGGAGCTGGCGCTGTATCTGCTCGCCTTCTCCGTGCCTTATGAGTCGCTGCGCGAGCTAAGCGTGGGGGGAGTGGCGCTTGGCTCCACCGAGCTCTTGGTGGCGCTGCTCGCCGTCGCCTGGTCCCTGCGTTTGGCGACGGACCGCGAGCGGCCGTCGCTGCGTCCGGCCGTGGCCCTGGCGCTGCTGCCGATGTTGGCAGCCGTGCTCCTCGCGACCTTGCGGGCGACGGAACTCGGCGCGGCCTTCAAGGAGGCGTTACGCTGGCTCGAGTTGCTACTGGTGTTCCTGGCGGCCAACTACCTGCTGCGTGCGCCGCGCCAGCGAGCTACGATGTTGGCCGCGCTCCTGTTGGCCGGGGTGAGCGAGGCCCTGCTTGGTCTGGCGCAGTTCGTCCTCCGCTGGGGTCCCGAGAGTTTCCTCACGGGCAGTTTCCTCCGCGCCTACGGCACCTTCGGCCAGCCAAATCCCTACGCGGGCTACCTGGGCACGCTCTTGCCGCTGGCCTTGGCTTTGGCGTTGGTGGGCTGGTTCGATCCCGCGGCGAAGAAGCGGGCCTGGTACTGGGCGCTCGTCGCGGCGCTGTTGCTGCTGGTAGCAGCCTTCTTGGCTAGCCAGTCGCGGGGTGCCCTGCTGGGTTTCGCCGCGGCGCTGGCGGTGGTGGGTGGGCTGCTGAGCCGGCGGGCGATGCTGGCCGTGCTGGGATTGGCCTGTGCCGGGGTGCTCTTGCTGTTGCTCGGGACCTTCGATTTGCTGCCGGCCGCCGTGGCCGAACGCCTGACGCAGATCACCTCCTATTTTGGCGTCTTTGACGTGCGTACGGTGGTCTTGACGCCGGCCAACTGGGCGGTAGTGGAAAGAATGGCCGTCTGGCAGGCAGCGTGGGGCGAGTTTGAGGCCTTCCCGCTTCTCGGGGTTGGGGCGGGCAACTACGTTAGCGCCTACCCCGCTTTCGCGATGCCCGGTTGGACCGACGCCATGGGGCATGCTCACAACCTTTATTTGAACTTGCTGGCGGAAATGGGCGCGGTCGGGTTGGCGTCCTTTCTCGTCTTCTGGCTGGGCAGCCTGGCGGCTGTGTTCCGTGCCTGGCGAACCGGCGGTGCTGGCCTCTCTTGGTGGCAGCGGGCCTTGCCGCTCGGCGTTCTGGGCGTCCTGGCGCAAATGACTACGCACAACTTCTTCGATAACCTCCTGGTGCACGGGCTGAACGTACAGCTGGCCCTACTACTGGCGCTTGCGGTCTGGCCTGGCGAGGCGAAGGGAAAGGCGGTCCCCAATTGCTAGATACCAGCGCGGCCAAGGAGGTAAGCACCTACGAGCCGCCGGTTGTCGAGGAGAGCGGCGCAGGGGATATCTCCCTCGGCCGGCGCCTGCTTGACGTCAAGACGCTCGTTTCCTTTGCCATTGCCTTCGGGCTGCTCTACTTGCTCTTCCGCAACGTCCAGATTGACCTCGCGGCTACCTGGCAGACCATCAAGAGAGCGAACCTGTTCTTCTACTTCATTGGCTTTGCCCTCTATTACAGTGGCTTCCTGCTGCGCGGCTGGCGCTGGCAGCGGATGCTCGACAACGCGCACAACGGTACCGACGACGGGCAGCGCCGGGGCTCGGCTTTTCACCTGGGACAGATAGTCTACCTCTCCTGGTTCTTCAACTGCCTGGTGCCCGCCAAGCTGGGCGACGTGGTGCGTGCCTACATGTTGCGACGCGACCTCAACGTTCGCTTCCTCAAGGCCATGGGCACGATCCTGGCCGAGCGGTTGCTCGATCTGGGCGTGCTGCTGGTCTTGCTGAGCGCCGCCGCCCTCGTCAGCTTGCACCAGGTGCTCCCCGACGACCTGGCGCGCGCCCTCGAGCTTGGCTTCGTCCTCGTGGCCGTGGGCGTGCTCGGTCTGTTGGCGCTGCATAGGTTAGACGACGTGGTGCAGCGCCTGCTGCCGGAGCGCTTCCGCGAGCGGTACTCGCGCTTCTACGAGGGCATCCTGCGCTCGTTCCACAGCCTGCCCTTCATTCTGCCTCTCACCGTGCTGATTTGGCTGACCGAGGCGGGGCGTCTGGCCTTCGTCACTTGGTCCCTGGGCCTGCGGATCGACAACAACCCGGTCACCGAAGCGCTAATGCTCATGTTCATCGCTCTGGCCGCGGCCGCCCTCACCGCTCTGCCGGTGACCCCGGGCGGACTGGGGCTGGTGGAGGCGTTGATGGTCAAGGCCTTCTCCTGGGGAGCGGCCGCCAGCGGCGTGGCGATTGCCAACGAGCTGGCCTGGTCCATTGCCATCTTGGACCGCAGCATCAGCTACGGCAGCATCGTGATCGTGGGCTTCATAGTCTATTTCCTCAATCAACGCCGGCAGAGACGCTAAGTGCGCATCGCGATCGACTACACCCCCGCGGTAACCCAATCGGCCGGCATCGGCCGCTACACGCGCTCGCTGGTACAGGCGCTGGCGGAAGTAGACGCCGACAATGAGTATGAGCTGTTCTACGCCTACTCCGGCCGGCACAAGCCGGACTGGCCGTTTGGGGACCACCCGAACTTCGTGGAGAAGGCGGTGAGCATCTCTGGCCGCACCCTGGCCATCCTCTGGCACCGCATCGGGCTACCGTTGCCGGTCAATCTCGTCGTCGGCAACGTAGCGGTGTTCCACGCCACGGACTTCGTGCTGCCGCCTGTGCGACGGTCGGCCGGCATCGTCACCGTGCACGATCTGTCTTTCATACTGTATCCCGACCACGCCGACTCCGGCCTGGTGAGCTACCTGGAACGGGCCGTTCCCCCCTCCGTGCGCAGAGCCCGCCTGGTGCTGGCCGACTCCGAGAACACCCGCAACGACATCTCTTGCCTACTAGACGCGCCGCCTGAGAAGGTCGAGGTCCTCTACGCCGGCGTGGATGCCAAGTTCAGGCGGGTCGAGGATGGCGGGCTGCTCGGGACGGTTCGCCAGCGCTACGGCCTGGCCTGGCCGTTCATCCTTTCGGTAGGCACCATCGAGCGGCGCAAGAACCTGATCCGTCTCGTGCAGGCTTACGGCCGGCTACGCGCGAAGCGCGGCGACCTTCCCAAATTGCTCATCGTCGGGCGGCGGGGCTGGCTGTACGAGGACGTTTTCGAGGCGGTGGCGGACCTGGGCCTGGAGGATGACATCGTTTTCCCCGGTTTCGTGGCCGACGACGATTTGCCCGCCCTCTACAGTCTGGCGGAGGCCTTCGTCTATCCCTCCCTCTACGAAGGATTCGGCTTGCCGCCGCTGGAGGCGATGGCCTGCGGCGCGCCGGTGGTCGCGGCCAACACCTCCTCTTTGCCGGAGGTGCTGGGCGACGCCTACCTGGGCGTGGCTCCGACCGACGTTGAAGCCCTGACCGCGGCGCTCGAGCGCGTTCTAAGCGATGGGGAATTGCGCGAAGACCTGCGCCGGCGCGGTCTGGCGCGGGCGGGGACTTACGCTTGGCAGAACTCGGCCCGGCGCCTGGTAGAGCTCTACGGTCGGGTGGTGAGCTGACGTGGGCCTGCGCGTCGGTCTCAACGCTGCTTTCCTGGAGAACCCCCTCACTGGCAGCGGTCAGTATCTGTTCCAGCTGCACGCCGCTCTCGCCCGGCTTGGCAACGGCCGGACCTACCGTCTGTTGGCTCCGAGGCGCGGTCAAGGGGACCGTGCCTGCGTGCCCTCCTGGCTGCCGGGCAAGCAACTGCGCAAGCTGTACCTGGAGCAGGTCGGAGTGCCCGTCGGCGGTCGCCAGGAAGGGTGCAACGTCTTGCATTACCCCTACTTCGCCGCGCCCTTGCTCAGCCCAGCGCCGGTAGTGGTCACGGTACACGACGTTATTCCGCTACTGTTGCCGGAGTACCGCGGCTCTTCGCTGGTGCGTGCTTATTCCGCCCTGGCGGCTGCCGCCACCAGGCGGGCGGCGTACGTCGTCTGCGACTCGGCTTGCTCCCAGCGCGATGCCGTGCGCTTGCTCGGGGTTCCGGTCCAGCGAACGCGCGTGGTCTATCTGGCGGCGACGCCCGGTCTCGCTCCGGCAAGCCGAGAGGAGGCGGCAGCCGCCCGCCGGCGGTTCGGTCTGGGGGAGCGCTTCTTCTTTTACATCGGCGGTTTGGACGCCCGCAAGAACCTTGGTGTGCTGCTCGAGGCTTTCGCCCGCCTGGTGGCCAAGCACCCAGAGGCCGAGCTGGCCATAGCCGGGACGGCGCCGAGCACCAGCGCCCTCTTTCCCGACTGGACAGGCCAAGTGCGGCGGCTCGGTTTGGAGAGGCAGGTACGCTTTCTCGGCCGGCTGGGCGAGGCTGACAAGAACGTGCTCTACTCGGCGGCCCTTGCCTTCGTCTATCCCTCTCTCTACGAGGGGTTCGGTTTGCCGCCGCTGGAAGCCATGGCCTGCGGCGCGCCCGTGGCCTGTGCCGATGGCTCCAGCTTGCCGGAGGTCACCGGAGAGGCCGCTTTGCTTCTGCCGCCGCGCGACGTGGCAGCCTGGGACGAGGCGCTGGGGCGGCTGTGGGAGGACGAGGGCCTGCGGCGGGAGCTGCGGCAGAGGGGTCCGGAGCAAGCCAGCCACTTCAGCTGGGACGAGACGGCACGGCAAACGGCGGAGGTCTACGAGTGCGCGTGCTCCTGATTTCCAAGGCAATGGTGGTCGGCGCCTACCAGCGCAAGGCCGAGGAGCTGGCGAAGCTGCCCGGCGTGCAGCTTACGCTCGTCGTGCCGCCCTATTGGGATGAGGAGACCCGCCGCGTCCACCTGGAGCGCGCCTATACCGCCGGCTACGAGCTGCTCGTGCAGCCGCTTGCCTTCAGCGGTCGCTTCCACGTGCACTTCTACCCGCGCTTGGGACAGGCATTCTCCGGCAGCCGGCCAGAGGTAGTACACGCCGACGAGGAGCCTTACAATCTGGCCACGCTGCAGATGTTGCTGCTGGCCCGGCAGGCGGGCGCGCGTTCCCTGTTCTTCACCTGGCAGAACCTCTACCGCCGCTACCCGTTTCCCTTCCGTGCCGTGGAAGCGTACAACCTGGCACACTTCGACCTGGCGGTCGCGGGTAACGCCGAGGCGGTCGCGGTGCTCCGCCGTAAGGGCTTCCGCAAGGAAGTCGCCGTCATCCCGCAGTTTGGCGTCGACCCAGAACTGTTCCGCCCGCCCGAGGCTGCCGTGGAGCCGCGCCCCTTCACTGTTGGCTATCTCGGCCGCTTGGTAGAGCAGAAGGGCCTGGCCGATCTGGTGCGGGCCGTGGCGGCGCTGGGGGGCGAGACGCGGCTGGTCCTAGTGGGCGCCGGACCGCTGGAGGCTGAGCTGCGCGCTCTGGCGGCGCAGGTCGGCCTGGGCGAGCGGCTGGTGGTGCGGGCGCCCGTGCCTTCCATCACGGTGCCGGAGGCGCTCTGGCAGTTGGACGCGCTGGTGCTGCCCTCGCGCACGCGGCCAAACTGGAAGGAGCAGTTCGGCAGGATCCTGGTCGAGGCGATGGCCTGCGGCGTGCCCGTGGTGGGCTCGGACTCGGGCGAGATACCGAACGTGATTGGCGACGCCGGTCTGGTCTTCCCAGAGGGCGACGTCACAGCGCTCTACCGGTGTCTCGAGCGGCTGCGCGGCTCCGCCGAAGAGCGAAGTCGCCTGGCCGGACTGGGTCGCCGGCGGGCGCTGGCGCAGTTCACTCACGCCCAGGTGGCCGCTCGCTATGCCGAGGTCTACAGGCAGGTGGCGCGATGCACGTAGGGCTCAATGCGCACCTTCTCTCCTTCGGCACCTCCTATCGCGGCGCCGGCATTAGCCGCTACATTCGCAACCTCTTGCCCGCCCTGCGCCAGGAGGGCGACAATACTTACAGCGTCTACCTGGGCGACCGTGACTACCCGCCCGAGTTCTCGCCGGACGCGCACTTCCGCCTGCGCTTCTCACGCTTGCCGACGGGCAACCCGAGCGTGCGCATTATCTGGGAGCAACTGGTGGCGCCGCTCGTCATTGCTGCCCAGGGAGTGCAGGTGCTGCACTCCCTGGGCTACGTGCAGCCGCTCGCGGCGCGCTATCGCTCGGTCGTGACGTTTCACGATCTCAGCTACGTGCTCTATC
The DNA here is from genome assembly GCA_023473795.1 of Chloroflexota bacterium. GTDB lineage: Bacteria > Chloroflexota > UBA6077 > FW602-bin22 > JAMCYS01 > JAMCYS01. Next base: position 39,406 of record JAMCYS010000146.1, read on the forward strand.
CGGATAGTTTCAATGTCGCCAACCGGGCCTACCTGAGGTTCTTCAGCCGGTGGACGGCCCGGCGGGCCGACAGACTGATCGCGGTCTCCGAGAACACCAAGCAAGATCTGATGCGACTCCTCGCTACTCCCGCCGATAAGGTGGACGTGGTTCCCCACGGCATCGAGGAGGTCTTCCGTCCCTTCCCGCAGGAAGAAGTAGAGACCTTCCGTCGCCAGAAGGGACTGCCCGAGCGCTTTCTACTGTTCCTGGGCACCATCGAGCCGCGCAAGAACCTGGAGACGCTCGTTGAGGCCTACGCTCTGCTCCGGGCCGCCGGCCTCCCGCACGCGCTGGTTATCGCCGGCGCCCGCGGCTGGCAGTTTGAGGGGGTCTTTGCCAAGGTCGAGCAGCTCGGCCTGTCAGGATCGGTGCTCTTCCCGGGCTACGTACCCTACTCCGAGCAACCGCTGTGGTATAATGCGGCGGATCTGTTCGTTTATCCCTCGTTATACGAGGGCTTTGGCTTTCCACCCCTGGAGGCGATGGCCTGCGGTGCTCCGGTGGTGGCGTCTCGCACTTCCTCCCTGCCGGAGGTAGTGGGCGACGCGGGTCTTCTTTGCGACCCGCACAGTGCGGAGGCTCTGGCCGACGCGGTGCGCCGGGCCCTGACCGAGCCCGACTTGCGCCAGCATCTCGCGGCCGCTGGCCTGGCGCGGGCAGGCCTGTTTTCCTGGCGGCAGGCAGCCAAACGTACGGCTGAGGTTTACGCCAAGGCGGTGTATGGGACTTCTCTCGAGCGAGCGTCCGCCTAGTTCGGCAGCGCCGGTTGTCGCGAAGCCGCGTCCGCGGACCGCGTGGCTACGTCCCTGGCGGGTGGCGGGGGTCGATTTCGTCCTGGCCAACCTGGCCTTCGCCTTAGCCTGGTGGATTCGCTACGACAGCAACGTCGTCAGCGAGGTTGCGGCGGAGAACTACGTCAGCCTGCCCGACTATCTGGTCATCGAGCTGGCCTTCGCGTCTATCCTGGTGCTGGTTTCCGCTCTGAAGAATCTATATCGCCCCACCTTCGGCCGCACCTGGCTAGACGAGGCCGTGACCGTCTTCAGTAGCGCCACGATCGCCTCGGCCGTTCTCGTGGTGGCCATCTTCTACTACCGGCCGTTCTCCTACTCGCGCGCCATCTTTCCCTTCGCCCTTATGCTGGCGGTGGCCCTCCTGGCGGGGGAACGCTGGCTGGAAACGCAAGTGGCGGCGGGCCTGCGCAGACGAGGGATCGGCCTCAAGCAGGTGGTCATTGTGGGCGCTGGCAGTCTCGGCCGGCGCATTATGCAGAGTTTCGTAGCTCAGCCTGGCCTTGGCTACCAAGTCGTGGGGTTCGTGGACGACGGTCGCGGCGAGGATATCGGTCGCTTCCAGGCCCTGGGGCCTGTGGCTGCCCTGCCTCGGGTGATGAACGAGCGGACGATAGACGAGGTAATCGTCGCCTTGCCCTCCGCCTCCCACGCGGAGGTCATTCGCATCATCGAATACTGCGCCCGCCAGGGGGTCAACTTCCGCTTGGTGCCGGACTTCTACGAGCTCAGCCTGGACCGGGTTGACGTCGCCTACTTGCACGGCGTGCCGCTGATCGGTCTTCGGGAGCCCTCCCTGAGCGGTCTCAATCGCGTTTTCAAGCGGGCGAGCGATGTGGTCTTTGCCGCCGCGGCGTTGACGCTCCTCTCGCCACTCCTGCTGGCCGTAGCGGCGGCGATCAAGCTGGACTCACCGGGACCGGTGCTCTTCAAGCAATTGCGGGTGGGGCGAGGCGGCCGCCAGTTCTGGTTCTACAAGTTCCGCTCGATGCGCGCGGACGCCGAGGAGGAGTTCTGGCGGCTAATGGAGTTGAATGAGGCTTCGGGCCCGATCTTCAAAATGCGACGTGACCCGCGGGTGACGAAGGTCGGACGCATCATCCGGCGCGCCAGCATCGACGAATTGCCCCAGTTGATCAACGTCCTGCAGGGCGATATGAGCGTGGTTGGACCCAGACCGCCCATACCCCGTGAGGTGGAGCGCTACGAGGATTGGCACCTGCGCCGGCTGTCAGTCTCTCCCGGCATCACCGGCCTCTGGCAGGTCAGCGGCCGCAGCGAGCTGTCCTTCGACGAAATGGTCTTGCTCGACCTCTGGTACATTGAGAACTGGTCGCTCGGTCTCGACCTCAAGATCCTCCTGCGCACCATTCCCGCCGTTCTCCTCGAACACGGCGCCTACTGAGTGCCTTCTTCCTACTCGGGCAGCTCGGCATCCCAGTGCGGAGGTAATACCGAGGTCGCGCGGGGGATGCCACCCGGAGGGTGGCGACCCCCGCGGCGTTGCTCAGACCGCCGGGGACGGTCGCTGGAAAGACCGACTGCGGACTGAAGTCCGCACTACGAACGACGAAAAGTCCGGGTTTGTAGTGAGGGCTTTAGCCCTTCCCCATCCCTCCGCGTCCAGGGCTGAACCCCGCGGGGGCAGGCCCCCCCCGCGCTACGTCCAGAGGGACTGCGTTGTGCTCTAAGGCGGCCGAACGAAGGCTGCCTAGGCTTCGGCCGCCGGCACGACCTTCACCATCAGATGAGTCGGACTGTCCTGGATGCCCCACGAAAAGGCCACGGTGGCCGTGTCCCCATCGGCGGCCACTTCAGTGATCTCTGGCCAGGAATGGTTCGGGTTGCAGTATATCGGCTGGGGCCCGCCGGGACCGCGGTCGAAACGCATCGGCAACAGGCCGTGCCAGATCGCCGTTACGGCTGCCTCCTGGGGCTTCTCCGCCTCGACAACGGCTTCTCGTTGCACGGTGCCGCGCACGTAAGAAGCGCTTACTCTGAACTGACGCTGCTGTGTCACTTGGCGGTATCTCCTCCTCGGTGTCCGCCGCCATTATGCCCGAATTGCCTTTCCCTGCCAAGTCTGGCGGCGGTGCCGCCGGAGGAATCTGGCATAGGCCGACTGAGTAAACGGGCGTTAGTGTTGGGGCACTTCCCCCATTGCCCCTGCGTGTCCGTCCATTTGTCGCCGCTGGCGAAAACCTGCATGTACTGCCATTTGGCCACGGGTGACCTCCCTGTGAGCTTCCACCTGAAGTATACTTGCCTGCAAAGAGACCTGCCCAGTCTCAGCAACGGTGGAAGGGGTAATCCAGGCCGACGATGAGCGATGGCGTAGGTGACGCGGCAGCCCCCAGCCGGGGGAATCTACAAGATCTGGCAGCGAGTAGGAGAATCAGTGTTCGTAGCCCCGACCTGTTGGCGCAGGCCCTGGTCCACCGTTCCGCCCTCAACGAGGCCCCCGAGGTTGGGCTGGCCAGCAACGAGCGCCTGGAATTTCTGGGCGACGCCATCATCGGCTACCTGGCGGCCCAGTACCTCTACTTCACCTACCCTGAATTCAGCGAGGGCGAGATGACCACGGTGCGCGCCGCCCTGGTGCGGGCGGACACCCTAGCTCGTTGGGCTCAATCTCTGGACCTTGGGCGGCACTTGCGTTTGGGCCGAGGAGAGGAGGCATCGGGCGGCCGCACCCGCCGTACGCTCCTCGCCAGCGCCTTCGAAGCGGTGGTGGCCGCCGTGGCCTTGGACCAGGGGCTGGAGGCGGCCCGGCTGGTGCTGATGCGGTTCCTTGAGCCGGAGTGCCGCAAGGTCGTCGCCGGGCAGACGGCTAAGGACGCTAAGTCGCGCCTGCAGGAGGCGATGCAGTCGCTTCGCCAGGTGACGCCGACCTACCGAGTGGCCGAGACGCTGGGGCCTGACCACGACCGCACCTTCGTCGTGGAGGTGCTGGCGGATGAGGATGTGCTGGCCCGTGCCAGCGGCCCCAGCAAGCAGGAGGCCGAACAGGCGGCGGCAAGAGAGGCGTTGGCCAGATTGTCTCGTTGACACTCTGCCGGCCGGCGGCTATACTCTGGGCCGCGCGAGCGCTCGCACCAGGAGTACGGGCGCTCGCGCCATCTCCGTCGCGAGGCGGCTCTTGCGGCTCAAACGACTCGAACTACGCGGCTTCAAGACGTTCGCCAACCCCATCACCCTGGAGTTCGTTTCTCCCGTCACCGCCGTCGTTGGGCCCAACGGCTCGGGCAAGTCCAATGTTGCCGACGCCGTACGTTGGGTGCTGGGCGAGCAGAACGCCCGGGCGCTGCGCACCAAACGCACCGAGGACGTGATCTTCGCCGGCGGCAATGGGAGATCCCAGTTGGGCATGGCCGAGGTAGCGCTGACCTTGGATAACGAGGATGGCAGCCTCGGTCTGCCTCAGGCCGAGGTCTGCCTCAGCCGGCGGGCCTTCCGCTCCGGCGAAAACGAGTATCTCTTGAACGGCGCTCGCGCTCGCCTGCGCGACCTCAACGGCCTGGTCCTCAAGGCTGGGCTCGGCCCCAGCGGCTACACGGTCATCGGCCAGGGGATGGTGGACCTCGCTCTCAGCCTGCGTCCGGAGGAACGGCGCGCGCTCTTCGAGGAGGCAGCGGACGTGAAGCGCCACTACCTCAAGATCAGAGAGGCGCGCGACCGCCTTGCCGCCACCGAGGAGAACGTGCAGCGGGTGGTGGACCTTGCCGCCGAGCTGGCGCCGCGCGTGTCCACACTGGAGCGCCAGGCAGAGCGTGCCCGCCGTCACGAGGCCCTCTCCGCCGAGCTCAAGGCGCTGCTCAGCCGCCACTACCGCCTGCGGTGGCACCGCTCCCAGGCGCAACTGGCGCGGTTGGAGGCACGCGAGGCCGAGGCAGCGGCTCACCTTGCCGCCGTCCAGGCCGAGGCAGCGGCGCAGTCCGACCGGGCCGCCGCCGTTGGCGAGCGACGTGCGGAAATTGGGCGGGCGCTGGCCACCCTGGCGGCGGAGCTGGCTCCCCTTGGGCGAGAGCTGGAGCGGGTGACGCTCGAACTGGCCGTGGGTAGGGAGCGCGAAGCCGCGCTCGCCGCCCGGCAGGCGGAACTGGCGACCCGCCGCCAGGTTCTGGCAGAGAGCGCCAGTCGGGCCCAGGAGCAGCAAGCGGCGGCGGTCGAGTCGTACCTTGCCGCCAGGATGGAAACAGCGCGGCTGCTGGCCTCTCTGGCCAGCCTGGACGAGTCCGCCGAGTCGGCGCGCGCCCTGCGCGAGTCCTGCCAGTCCAAGCTGGCCGTTTGCCTGGCGGAGGCAGAGCGCCTCACCGAGGCCTGGGCGCAGACCCGGGCCAGCCTCGCCCGCCTCGTGGAACGCGGCGCGGCGCTCGCCCGCGACCGGGAGGCGCAGCTCGCGGCGTTGCGCGACGCCGAACGCGGGCTCGCCGAGTCGGACCGCGAGTTGGCGGAGGGCAGCGTAGCGTTGGCCGGCCTGGACGAGAGTCTGCGGGCGCTCGCCGCCGAGCGTGAGGGCAATGCGTCTCAGGCTACCGCCGCGGAGGCGGAGGTCGTCGCCGCCCAGCATCGCCTCGAGGAGGCCGGCCGGGAGCGGCAGGTGCTGGAGGCGCGACTGAACGTGCTGGAGCGCTGGCGACACGACCTCTCCGGCTACCACGCCGGGGCCAGGGCCGTGCTGCAGGCCAGCCGCTCGCCCCGGGGCGAACGGCTCTCTGGGGTCGTGGGTCTCGTCGCCTCGCTGCTGCGCGTGCCGCCCGAACTGGAGACCGCGGTGGAGGTGGCGCTGGGTGGGCGGCTGCAGGACCTCGTGGTCGAGCGCTGGCGCGACGCCGAGGCCGCGATCGAGTATCTGAAGCGGACCCACGCGGGCAGGGCCACCTTCCTGCCCCTAGAAACGATCCGGGCCACGCCCGCGGGCAACCCGGTTCCCGGGCAGGGCGTGTTGGGGTTGGGCTGCGAGCTGGTGCAGTGCGACCCCGCCCACGCTGGCGTCGCCCGCCACCTTCTGGGCCGCACTATCATCGTCCAGGACCTGCCCGTGGCCCGGCGGGTCCTCGGCAGCTGCCCGCAGGGCTGGCAAATCGTCACCCTGGCGGGCGAACTGGTACGCACCAACGGAGCGGTCACGGGCGGCAGTCTTGCCCCCCAGCAGGGTGGTCTGCTCGGCCAGGAGCGCGAGCTGCGCGACCTGCCCGAGCGCCTGCGCGCCCTCGCCACTGCCCATTCCCTGGCTGAGAGGCAGCTGGCCGAGCGGCGCGAGGCGCTGCGCGAGCTGCGCTCGACGGCCGCGCGCCTGGCGGAACAGGCACGGGCCCTGGAGGGACGGCGACAGCAGGAGGAAGCCAACCGGCAGGCCGGGCGGCGTGAGGTGGAGCGGCTGCGGCGCGAGGTGGCGCGTTTGCGGCAGTCGCTCCAGGCGGCCGAAAAGGATGCCGCCGGGCACGCCACGCGCGAGGCGGCGACGCGTAACGAGCTGTCTCGCCTGGAGCGAGAGCGCGAACAGGCGCGGCTGGCGGGCGAGGCGGCGCGGGCCGCGCTGGCCGCGGCCGAGGCCGCGGGCGGGGACTCGCTGCGCCGCCTCGCCGAGGTCCGGGCCGGACTCGCGGCGGCCGAGCGCGAGGAGGCGCGCCTGGGCGCCGAGCAGGCCGAACGCCAAGGCGAGCTGGCCCGCTTAGCCGAGGGCGAAGCGCGTCTCCTGGCCGAGGCGCAGGAGGGCAGAGCGCAAGCCGCGGAGCTGGCAGCCGCTCTGGGCGAATTCGCCGGACGCGCGCCCGAGCTCGCCGCCCAGCGGGAGCAACTGGCGGGGCGCGAGGCGGAGCTGCACCGTTCCCTGGCGGCGCTGGAGCGCGAACTCGCCGCCCTGGAATCGCTACGCCAGGCCACGCAGCGACGGCTGGCGGAGGCGATGGCGGGGGAGGGAGCCAGTGCCGCCGCGGTACAGCGGGCGCGGGGCGAGCTGGCGGCACTGCGCGAGCGCATTGGGGGCGACCTGGGTCTGGAGCAAGATGAGAGAACGCGCCAGCTCCGCCTGCCCTGGGAGGACGAACCGCAAGCCCCGGCCGGGGAAGACTACGACCCAGAACAACTGCGCCGGCAGATCGACCAGCTGCGCGCCCAGCTGCGCTCCTTGCCGGCCTTCAATCCCACGGCCGTGCAGGACTACGAGGAACTGGCCGCGCGGCACACCTTCCTCACCGCTCAGGAGGCAGACCTGCGGCAGGCCGGCCGCGCCCTGCAGCAGGCGATCACCGACCTGGAGAAGGCCATGCGCAAGCAGTTCGAGCGCACCTTCGTGGCCGTCGCCGCCGAGTTTCGCCGCTACTTCACGCTGCTCTTCGGCGGGGGCACGGCCAGGCTCACCCTCACCGACCCGCACAGCCTACTGCAGACGGGCGTGGATATCGTCGCCCAGCCGCCCGGCAAACGCAGCCAGAATTTGACCCTTCTTTCGGGCGGCGAGCGGGCGTTGACCGCGGTGGCGCTGCTCTTCGCCCTGCTGAGCGTGAAGCCGGCGCCTTTCTGCGTACTGGACGAGGTGGACGCCGCCCTGGATGACTCCAACGTCGCGCGCTGTCTGAGCGTGATCGCCGACCTCTCGCGCCAGACCCAGTTCATCGTCATCACCCACAACCGTGTTACCATGGAGGCGGCGGGCGCCCTGTACGGCGTCACCATCGGCCGCGACGGCGTTTCCCGGGTGGTGTCGCTGCGCCTGGAGGAAGCGACCGCCACCGCCGTCTGAACCGACTCGCACACGTGGAGGCTTACCACAGATGGCCACGGAGAGGCTCTACTACCTCGACCCTTACGCCCGCGAGTTTCGCGCGCGGGTGCTGGCTCAATGCGACCTGCGGGACAGGGTGGGCGTGGTTCTCGACCGCACCCTCTTCTACCCCAATGCGGGTGGCCAGCCCCACGATACCGGCCTTCTGGGCGGCCAGCCCGTCCTCGACGTGGTCGAGGAGGGCCAGGAGATAGTGCACTTCTTGCCGGCGCGTCTGCCGGAAGGCGAGGTCGAGGGCGTCGTCGACTGGCGGCGGCGTTTCGACCATATGCAGCAGCACACCGGCCAGCACATATTGTCCCAAGCCTTCGTGGTCAAGCTCGACGCCGAGACGGTCGCCTTCCACCTGGGGGAGGACTACGCCACCGTCGACGTCAACCATGCCGGCCTCAGCGCCGAGCAACTGGCGGCCGTGGAGGAACTGGCCAACGAGGTCGTTTTCGACGACCGACCGGTGGTGGCTGAGTTTGCCGAGCCGGAGCGCCTGGCTAAACTGCCGCTGCGTAAACCACCCAAGGTGACCGAGAACGTGCGCATCGTCGAGGTCAAGGATTTCGACTGGTCGCCCTGTGGCGGCACACACTGCCTCTCCGCCGGCCAGGTGGGGCTGATTCTGATCAGTAAGACCGAGCGCCGGGGTGGTGACACGCGGGTGGAGTTCCTCTGCGGCTGGCGGGCGCTGCGCCGCGCCCGGCGGCAGGCGGACCGGCTCAACGAGCTTGGCAGCGCCCTCTCCGTGGGCTGGGACGAGGCCGTACCCATGGCGTTGCGCGGCCTGGAGACGCTCAAGGAGCGCGAGCGCGAGCTGGAGCGGCTGCATGGCGCCGTGCAGGAGAGCGAGGCGCTGGCGCTGCTCGCCGCGGCCCCCCGACAGCAGGGCGTGGCTCTGGTGAGCCGCGTCTTCCCGGACCGCTCTCCGGACGAGCTGAAGCGGCTAGCGCTCAAGCTGGTGGCGAACGAGAAGGTGGTGGCCTTGCTGGGGGCCCAGGGCCAGAAGGGGCACGTCCTCTTTGCCCGCTCGGCCGACGTGGCCTGCGACATGAACGTCGTCTTGCGGGTGGCCCTCGGCGCGATTGGCGGCCGCGGCGGCGGCACACCCGCCCTGGCCCAGGGCGGCGCCCCCGACCCGGACCGCGTCGCCGAGGCCGTGGAGGCGGGTCGGCAGCAGCTGGCAGCATGCCTGTTCGATTCAGTGTAGGGGCGAGCGGCGGCGCCATGTCCTGGACTGCCCAGGCATTTGTCCCCCGACAGGGGGGCTTGCCTGCGCTCTCGAAAGCGGCGGCTTGCCGCCGCACTCCACATCGGAGTGGCCCGCGCTCTCGTCGGACGCCTGCACGGCTGAAGGCGCGAGCGGCGACCCGAGGGGGTCCTCAACGGCAGGTCGACCCAGGCAGCTTGTGCTTCCCTGGATGATGCCCTATCATGCGGCCAAGAAGTCGCTAGGTTTGGCTGACTATGGCCCCGAGGCCGCGCAAGGGAAGGGCGAGTGGCCCGAGTAAGGTTGAGGAGTGGACGGAGCGGGTCTGGGAGATGCTAGTGCGCGAGGGTCTAGGTCTGACGGTGAAGGAGCCCGACTGGTTGGACCAACCGTGCCTCACGCAGCTCGGCGTGAGCGCTCCGACGATGTTGAAGTGGTTCGAGGATCTGAATCGGGGGAGACTCTATGCGGATCAGGTCAAGCCGTTCAACTTCATGCTTGTCGCCCACCTGGCCCCAACCGGCCACCCGGAAGGAACCGACCCCAAGCGGTTCGTCCTGGTATCGCCCTACTCAAGCGACACAGCACGGTGGCGCCAGTTTCACTGGATCAACCGCTACGATGGCAACCAGTACCGGGTCGAGCCTGAGCACGGGCAGCGTGACCCGTGAGCGGCGGGGGTAGCCACTTACCGGTCCTATCTGAACGCCTTCCGCCATCACCCCGAGGCTAAGAGTGCGGGCGTGGACGGAGGGCCTTGCGGCAGGGAAACGTTCGGTCCATTGCAGCGTCGCCACGTCCACGTCTCCTATGTTGTTTCCGTAGGCAAGGAAGCCAACAAATTGGAGCAGGTTGAGGCAGGTGCGATAAGCGATTCAGAGGAGGTCTACAACGTTTATCAAGATGACTGGGAAGATGTTCGCTTTGCTCTGAGTCAGATGCCGATCAGCAGCCTCACGCTCGCCAGCGGTCTCTCCCGACGAGGGCTCTACAGCCTGCGGACTGGACTCAGTCGGCCCCACCCAGGTAACCGAATAGCGCTGCAGAGTCTGGCCGCAAGCTGGGCAAGAGGAAGGCTTGGCACTCAGAGCATCCACCTGCACCAATTGCCAACCGATGACAGCAGCATGTTGGCATTGTACAGACATCATGTCGACGGCCACGTAATTCACCCAGGGCTCGGCCAAACAATTCACCCACCCTGGCGTGCGGCTTGTCGTTATCCTACTCTATCGATCCCCCGCTGTGAAGGGCTCTATGGCCGTCCGGTCTTAGCCTTGGCCGGTAGCTACGACCCTCCAGTACCAGATGGTGCGAGCAGTTGATGAGTCGGTCCAGCGCCCCTTCCGCCAAGACCG